>JANMUC010000138.1:0-15460 GCA_031391225.1 Deinococcales bacterium | reverse complement strand
TTCTTCCTGATGTGAAGAGGGGGAATGGTCTGAGACCATCCCCCACGATTGGTTTACCGTGCCGTCACACCACCATCAACCATCATGGCAGCACCGACCACACTCATCGCTTCGCTCGAGGCAAGGTAAGCTGCCATCGCCGCGATTTCTTGGGCAGTGACCAGTCGCCCGTGCGGTTGTCTGGCTCTCATGGCAACTCGAGCGGCTTCGGGGTCTTCGTAACCTGCGGTAATTCGCTGTACCCAAGGGGTGTCCACCGTGCCTGGCGCAATGCAGTTCACGCGAATGCCGTCGGGAATATGATCCATCGCGGCAGCCCTGGTCATTCCAAGAATGCCAGCTTTGGCAGCACTGTAAGCCAAACGGTCTGTCAGTCCGACAAACGAGGCAATTGAAGCCATGTTAATCACACTGCCATCAGTATTTTCTGGGTGAACTGATTTTTGAATGGCAGGAATGGCGTGTTTCATACCAAAGAAAGTACCCTTCAGGCAGACGTTCATGACCCGATCCCAGTCTTCTTCGGTGGTGTCCGTCACCTTTGCGGCAATGCCAACACCTGCATTGTTGACCATACACTCCAGTCCGCCAAAATGCTCGAGCGTGAAGGCAATCAAGGCTTTCATTTGGGTTTCTTTGGCGACATCAACTGCAAATGCCAAACCTGGAGTCTCGAGCATGGCAACAGTGTTTTGTGCCGCCTCGAGGTTGATGTCGGAGCAGACGACACTCGCGCCTTCTTGGGCGAAACGCACCGCAATGGCTTGTCCGATACCTGAACCTGCGCCGGTTACGACAGCACGAAGTTTCTCGAGTCGTCTCATGCGTTCACCTCGACAATTTTATTTTCAATTTCGCCAATGCCTTCGACCCAAACTTTGGTTACGTCACCTGGTTTTAAAAAGATTGGCGGTTTGCGAGCAAATCCCACGCCCACAGGCGTTCCAGTGATAATCACATCTCCAGCCTCGAGTGTGAACCAAAATGACAACCGATGCACCAACTCTTCGACGCCAAAAATCATTTCGCTGGTGCTCGAGTTTTGCAATGTCACGCCGTTGACGGTGCAGCCCAGTTTGAGGTTTTGCGGGTCGGGAATTTCGTCTCTGCATACAATCCAGGGTCCGATCGGGCAGGTGGCGTCAACGTTTTTACCACGCGTCCATTGTCCGCTGGTGTCTTTGCCCATTTGCAAGTCTCTGGCGCTGACATCATTGCAGACGCTGTAACCCAGCACGTGCTGCATTGCTAATTCCTTTGCAATCCGTTTGCCCGTTTTACCAATGACGATCACCAGTTCAACCTCGTAATCCAATTCTGAAGTCAAGCTCGAGTCATGCTCAATGTCTTCAAACGGATCGAGCAAGGTCGAGTTAAACCTCGAGAACACCACTGGCACACTCGGTATTGCCATGCCCGATTCAATTGCGTGATCGCGGTAATTTAAGCCAATGCATAAGACTTTGGTTGGTTTGGCAATCGGGCGGGCAAGGTCGTGCAGCTCAAGGTTTTCGTGAAATCCAACGCCTGCCAAATTCGTTCTGAGCTGCTCGAGGGCGCTCTCCCCTGCTTGGACAAACTCGAGCATCGAACCTGCAAAACCCAGGCTGGCAAGCGGCGTAAAACGACTGCCATCGGTGACAATGGCGCGTCCGTCTTTGAGTGAAGCGAGTTTCATGGTTTCCTCCAATGGTTTCGTTCTATCGTACTGGTAATTTGCGCAATGTGGTGCAGTCCATGCCAAACGTAAAACTCGAGGGTCGAGTCGAGACGTTGCACACCTGTTTCAGGGTGAACAAAAGTTCGGGCAAGTTGTTCTGGATTAAGGGCGCGAAAAAAATGCCCCAAGCGTGCATGAATTGCGTCTGAAAACTGCAATGAAAGCTCGAGTGGCGGACGTGAGGCAGGCAGTTTTGCCCATGATTCCTCGAGAAAAACAAGAATGCTGGGGTTGTTATGGATTAAGGCATGTTGACAGCGCCAATAAAAATTTAAATGGGCTTCTGGGATATGTTGTGCCACCTCGAGCAGCGTCCACCCGTCTGGGCGATAAGGCGTTTGGAGTTGATTGCTCAAGAGTCCTGAAACTGCGGTTCGCAACTGAATTGGCAGCAACTCGAGTTCGGCTATCAAAGCGTTTACTCGAGCCTTAGAGATCATGCTCGAGGCGCTAAATTCACCGAGTGGAAATTGCAGATTTTTCATCCGATGCTTTTCCCGCCGTCAAGCGTCAAAATAACGCCGTTGGCAAAACCATTGGTGGCTAAGAAGAGAACGGCTTGCGCGGTTTCTTCGGTTGTGCCCAAACGTCCAACGGGAAGCCGCGCATTGATCGACTCGAGCATCACTGTTCCGTTTTCTTGTTCAGTCAGCCATTCGCTGTACTGGGGCGTCCAAATGTCGCCTGGACAAATGCAGTTAACCCGCACACCAAGCGGCGCAAAATCGAGTGCCAAGGTTTTGGTTAAAGCAATCACACCGCCTTTAGCCGCAGCATAAACCACTGCTTCGGCTTGCCCTTGCAAACCAACCAAACTCGAGACATTGACGATACTGCCTTTGGTTGTGACCAGTTCGGGCATGGCGGCGCGGCACATCAAAAAAACGCTCGAGAGATTGAGTAAAATTCCGTCATCCCAATCGAGTTGGCTGATCTCGAGCAGCGGCGTGCGTTTGTTGCGACCCGCGTTGTTGACCAACACATCAATCCGTCCAAACTTTGAAACGGTTTGTGCAATCAAATGTTCAATGCTCGAGGCGCTGGTCACATCGGTTTCGACAAATAAAGCCTTATATCCCAGGACTTGCAATTCGGACTCGAGTTTCAAACCCAATTCTTTAACTTTTTCGGCAATCACAACCGCAAAACCCTGCCCTGCAAAAGCCCGAGCGCAACCTTCACCGATGCCGCGACCCGCACCGGTAATGATGGCAATTCGAGTCTGGAATGATGTGTCTGACATGATTTTAAGTCCTTATGCTTACTAAAATATTAATTCTCGAGTTTTGGCTTGCGTGAATTTTTTTGGCGCTTGACAGAATTCTAAGCTGAGGTCTATAGTTTCTGCAAACGTTTGCAGTCAGCGGTTTTTCGTGTCCAAAACACAGTTTTGGACTTTGATTCGTGTGCGCCATTTTGCACTCGAGTTTGACTTCAGGCGCGAATTCCCAGGAGGTAGGGCATGAACAAAAGAAAGCTTTTGGTCGGATCGCTAATGGGTGTGGCACTGCTCGCGGCAGTCGGTTTGTTGGCAGCGGCAAGTGGGCAATCGAGCCTCAAATACGCTGGTCGCACCATGACCATCGTGACCTTCGATGGACCTCAGATCGGTGAGCCTTTAAAGCGCCACGCTCCAGAATTTGAGAAACTGACGGGCGCAAAAATCAATGTGGTGCTGACGACCTTCTCAGATTTGTTTCCACGAATCCTGACCGATTTCACCAGCGGCACCAACACCTTTGACGCAGGCGTGTTTGACCCGCAGTGGCTCGGCGATTACGTCTCGGGCGGCTATCTCGAGCCTCTGGACAGCTACATTGCCAAAACCCCAAGCATGAAGTGGAACGAAATCATGCCGTTCTTCAGAGAATTTTCGGCAACCTACGCAGGCAAAACCTACATGGTGCCTCTCGACGGCGATTTCCAGATGGTCTACTACCGCCGCGACCTGTGGGCGAACAAGCAAAGCAAAGCCGATTTCGCCGCCAAATACGGTTATGCGCTTGTGCCACCCAAAACTTGGGGACAGTACAACGACATGGCAGAATTCTTTAACGGCAAAACCGTGGACGGCGTGAAAATGTACGGCGTGGTCGAAGCCCAAAAACGCAACGCCCAAAGCTTCTGGTTGCTGGGTTCTCGAGCTGGTGGTTACATGCAGTACAAGGGCACGACCCAAGGCATGTTCTTCAACAGCGATACCATGAAACCGCTGATCAATGCGGCTGGTTTTGTTCGAGCCTTAAACGAATGGAAGAACATTCAAAAGTTTGGTCCTCCGAACATGATCAACTTTGACACCGGTGACGTTCGTTCCGCCTTTGTTGGTGGTCAAGCTGCCCTGGCAATCGACTGGGGCGATATCGGTTCGCTTTCAACCGATAAGAAAACCTCGGCAATTCAAGGCAAACTTGGCGCGGTGATCTTGCCAGGTTCTAAAGAGATTTGGGACCGCAGCACCAACAAGTGGGTCACCAAGAACGCGGTGAATTACGCCCCTTACGCCGCATTCGGTGGCTGGTCGGGCGCAGTCAACGCCAAATCAAAAAACAAGGACATTGCTTTTGATTATCTGGCATTCCTGACCCAACCCGAAAACAGCGACGAGGACGTGACCTTGGGCATTACTGGTTTCAACCCGTACCGCCAGAGCCACTTCAACAACAATTCGATCTGGATCAAGTCGGGCATGACCAAAGAAGATGCCAGCAATTACTTGGGCGCGATCAAAGCCAGCCTCAAATCCAAGAATTTGGTACTCGACATTCGCCTTCCAGGCACAGACCGTTACCAAAAATTACTGGACGAGGGTATCGCTCGAGCCTTGGCGGGTGAAGAGAGTTCTCAAGTGGCACTCGATGGTGTGTCCAATGCTTGGGACAAGCTGACCGACGAGTTGGGACGTAAAAAGCAACTCACGATTTACCGCGCCAGCCTGAAACTGAAGTCACTCGAGGGCAATTAAATTTGTCCGCAGGACGCCAGGAGTAAAATCCTGGCGTCCTGTTTGCTTGTGGTATAACCCTTTGTTTTAAAATCAATAAATCAAGATTCAATTTCTTTCGAGGTGAAGCCGCAATGACCAAACAAGCTCGAGCAACATTCAGGAATACCGCATGAGTCAACATGTCACGCCCAAAAAAGGCGGTTTCTCGAGCAGCGAAACCCGTTCTAAAATTTTCTTTCTGGCACCAGCTTTGTTTTTGGTGTTTGTGCTCTCAATTTTTCCAACCATCGCCAGTTTGTTCTTGGCAATCTCGAGGTACGGACCAGCGGGTTTTGGCGGTTTTGTCTGGTTTGGAAATTTCATTGATGTACTCAGCGACCGTCATATTTGGGAAACCCTTGGCACGACCCTGATTTACGTGTTTTTCGGGGTCAGTTTGCAGTACCTTCTGGGTTTTGGTCTGGCGTTATTGCTAACGCAAAAATTGCGCTTCAGACGGTTTTTTAGGGTGCTGTTTTTGATTCCCATGATGATTACCCCTGTCGCTGTGGCATACATCATGCGCATGGTTTTTGATTTTCGGATTGGACCACTCGCGCCAATCATGGGAATTTTTGGGCTACAAGACGTGCCCTGGCTCGGCAACGGCACGCTGGCAAAAATACTAATTATTCTGGGCGACACCTGGCAATGGACGCCGTTCATTCTGATTGTCATGCTCGCTGGCCTCGAGACACTGCCCCACGAACCCTACGAGGCGGCAGTGGTGGACGGCGCAACCCCTTGGGAATTGTTCTGGCACATCACCTTCCCGATGATGCTGCCCGTCTCGAGCACAGTGATTCTGATTCGGATGGTTGAGGCGTTTAAAATCGTGGACATGCCGATTGTCCTGACGGGCGGCGGTCCTGGCGTGGCAACCGAAAGCACCACCTTGTTTGCCTATTCAACTTGGCGCAGTTTTAACTTGGGGCAGGTCAGCGCGATTGGTTATATTTTGTTGTTCACCGTTACCTTGGTCACAACCCTATACGTCAACACCGTGCGGCGGCGTATCGCCGGGGGCATGTGATGCTCGAGCGACGCAGCCCGATCAAAACTTTTTTCTCGTACTTTGCATTATTCCTTTGGTCTATGGTGGTACTGGTGCCATTGCTCTGGACGCTGACCACCGCGTTTAAAAATCCAATTGACGTGTACCGAGGACCCAAGTACATTCCAGGCATCGATTTTCAGGGCACATTTGACAATTGGAAATACTTTTTGGTTGACCAGTGGCAGTTTTTCAGCGCCCAGTATTTTAATTCGATCACCGTCGCCATATTCTCGAGTTTGTTGTGCATTACCATCGGTTCGCTGGCGGCGTATGGTCTGGCACGGTTTTCGTATCAGTTCGGCAAGATTGAGAACAAAGACATCGCCTTTTGGTTTATCTCGCAAAAAATCTTGCCGCCCGTGGTGGTCGTGATCCCGCTGTATGTAATGTTTCAATGGTTGCACATTCATGACACCAAATTTGGGCTGGTGATCGCTTACGCCGCGTTCAACTTGCCGTTTGCCGTCTGGCTCATGCGGGATTACTTTCTGGGCATTCCCGCCGAACTCGAGGAGAGTGCGCTGATTGACGGTTGCTCGAGGATCGAGGCGTTTATCAGGATTACGCTGCCGCTTTCTGCGCCTGGGTTGGTGGCAACGTTCTTGTTTGTGCTGGTCTTTGCCTGGAACGAATACATCGTGGCGCTTTTCTTAACCCAAACGCTGGCGTCTCAGACCATGCCAATCTTGGTGGCGGGGCAAAATGCGCAACGTGGACCGCAGTGGTGGGGCATTAGTGTATTAACCCTTGTGACCATTGCGCCCGTGACCGTGATTGCGGTCATTCTCGAGCGATATATTTCCAAAGGTTTGCTGGTGGGAGCGGTGAAAGGCTAAACCGTGGCTCGAGATTCTGGCAATAATCCAGCAGACTTAGAGAGTGTTGCCAAACACGCTGGGGTCAGCATCAGCACCGTCTCGAGGGCGCTCACCCGTCCAGATCGGGTCGCGCAAACAACGCGCGAACGGGTGCTCGAGTCGGCAGCAGAATTGGGTTATGCGCCGAATCAATTGGCGCGAAGCTTGAGAATGCAAGGCTCGAAAACGATTGGTTTGATCATTTCCGATATTCTGGTGCCGTTTCACTCCGAGGTCGCCAAAGGCGTCGAAGACTTCGCCAGTGCGCACCACTACACCACCATTTTGTGCAACTCGAGCGAGGATGGCAACAAAGAAAAACAATATCTAGAGCTGTTGAAGGGTTTTAAGGTGGGCGGCGTGATTCTCGAGCCAACGGAGGCTGGCGTCGCAACCATCGAAGCCCTCGCACGAGGGGGAACGCCAGTGGTCGAGGTTGACCGCATCAGTGGCGCACGCGGGGTGAGGGCAATTCTTTCAGACAACGTTGATGGTGCTCGGCAAGCCGCACAATACCTGCTTGGTTTGGGTCACTCGAGTTTTGGAATGATCGCGGGCGATACGATGATCACCTCGGGGCGCGAACGTTTGCAGGGTTTTGAACAAGAGTTGAACGGAAATCAGATCAAGCTGGAAGCTAAGCGAATTGTGCGAAGTCCAAACACGGATGCAAGTGGCTATGACGCATTTCTTGAATTGTTCGACCAACCTGACCCTCCGAAAGCCGTTTTTGTTGCCAATTTCCAAATGATGGGTGGGGTACTTCGGGCTGTGCGCAAATTGGGTTTGCGTGTCCCCAAAGATTTGTCGTTGATTGGCTTTGACGATTCGACTTGGGCGAGCGTCGTTGACCCACCAATCACGGTGGTCGCACAGCAAGCGTACGAACTCGGTAGAATGGCTGCACAAATGATTTTGGATTCGATAGAAGGTAAAAAAATCAAACTCGGCGTGACGAGACTGCAAACAAAATTGATCGAACGCGAATCCTGTGCTCGAGTTTCAACAACGGGGAAGCGATGAATTTCCCTCAAACCAGGGATGCTGGTCTGCCAATGCACTTATACATTGACAGTGCCGATTTGAAGCTGCTCGAGAATGGGCTACAAAATCCTGTGGTTTACGGCGTCACCACCAATCCAAGCATTTTAAAACGAGACGGCATTTCAAGATCAGCCTTGCCAAAATTTGTTGAGCAGGTTTTGGGATTTGGTGCTCGAGTGGTGCAAGTTCAAGTTTGGCAACAAGATGCTGCTGGCATGGTTGCCGACGCGCTCGAGTTTTTAAAATACGGCGAACCAGGCGCTATTGTGCCAAAGATTCCTGCCACCAGAGAGGGGCTGAAGGCAGCCGCAAAACTTGCCGCCAACGGCATTCCCGTGACCCTCACGGCTGCCTATGCACTTGAGCAAGCGCTTTGGGCGACCCAACTTGGCGCGGCGTACCTCGCACCTTACCTTGGCAGGCTCGAGGATGCGGGACATGATGGTCTTGGTTTGATTGCCAAAATGCAAAACTTAATTGCTCGAAATCCGAACAATAAAACCCGTTTGCTGGTCGCCAGCGTCCGCTCGAGACGGGCGTTTCTGGCATTGCTCGAGATTGGGGTGGGCAGCATCACCGTGCCGCCAAGCTTATTGCCAAAATTACTCGACCACTTTGAAACACTATCGGCAGAACAAACTTTTTTTAGCGATGCAAAATCAATTTCAGATTAAATTTATCAGGGAGTTCAAATGAAAATTGCAATTTTAGGCGAAGCATTAATTGACTTTAAAAGCACGGGCGAATTGGCGTTTCAGGGTTTTGTTGGCGGCTCGAGTTTAAACGTTGCCACCGCATGCGCTCGGCTTGGGCAAGCCACCACTTTTTTAACCCAGATCAGCACCGATTTGTTTGGCGCGAGGCTCAAAGATCACATGCAGCAAAATCAAATTGATACAGACAATGTGCTCGAGACAGACGCCCACAGCACCCTGGCATTTGTTGAAGAACGCGGCGGGCAAGCGCATTATTCCTTTATGGGTAACGGCGCAGCCGACACCATGTACAATCCTCAACCGCGCCCAGTTTTACCCTCGAGAGTTCTGTTCATGCAGTTTGGTTCGATCAGTTTGCTTTCCGAACCCACCAGCTCGAGCATTGCCGAAATTGTTGAAAACCACCGCAAAGGGCTGACTGTGGTTTTTGATCCCAATTGCCGCCCGTCTTTGACCCCAGATTTGGCAGGTTACAAGCTCAAACTTGAGGCATGGCTAAAACTGGCGCATTTGGTCAAGGTTTCGGATCAAGATTTGGGTTGGCTCGAGCCTGATAAAACACTTTTTGAGGTCGCAACCGATTGGCTGTCCAAAGGTCCGAAAGCGGTGATCATCACCAAGGGCGAACACGGCAGCGTTTTGTTTCGGACTGGCAAACCCAACCTCGAGATTGAAACACCAAAAGTGACCGTGATCGATACGGTGGGCGCGGGTGATACCTTTACGGCTGGTTTGATGGTTGGGCTACTCGAGCATGGGCATACCAATTCGGATTTGCTCGAAACACACACCGATGAAACGTGGTTGGCGGTCATGAAATTTGCCGCCGTCAGTGCCGCCATCAATTGCACGCGGGCGGGCGCAAATCCACCGACTCGAGCCGAAGTCGAACAGTTTCAACATCAGTGATTAACACGGAGGCGAGCATGAGCTGGGAAACGACCATTCATTTGCACAAAACCCAGTTCTCAGACCTCGAGAAACCGCTGGCTGAACTGGGCAGTCTGAAAGCCAGCACGTTCTTGTACCCCAGCGGCGTTCACGGTATCAGGTTGCAAAATGAAGTTGGGCAGATGGTGATCTTGCCGTTTCAAGGGCAGCAAATCTGGTCACTCGAGTTTTACAATCGCAACCTGACCATGAAAACCATGTTCGACATGCCTTCTAACGCGCCGTACTTGCAGACTTACGGCGGATTTCTGATTCACTGCGGCGCAACCGCCATGGGCGTTCCAGGGGCGGGCGACATTCATCCGCTTCACGGCGAGTTGCCAAATGCGCCGTATCAAACTGCACAGTTGTTAATCGGTGAGGATGCCAAAGGGCGTTATCTGGCAATTGCTGGAACGTACCAGCACACGGTGGCTTTTGCCTTCAATTACAGAGCGAAACCAAAGGTCAAACTTTATGAACACTCGAGCAGAATAGAAGTGCATTTTGAACTCGAGAATCTGAAAAACTCGAGCATGGATTTTATGTACATGGCGCACGTTAACTTTCGCCCAGTCAACGACGGCGAACTGAAATACAGTGCCGTAACCTCGAGCGACACCGTGCGCGTGCGCTCGAGCATCCCAAGCCATATTCAACCGCCGCCAGGTTATGCAGAGTTTCTCGAGCAACTTGCACAAAATCCGAGCTTGCACCACAAACTTGTACCAGGTTTAGGCTTTGACCCTGAAGTCGTGTTTTTTATTGATTACCTGGCAGACCAAAACGGTTGGGCGCACAGCTTGCAGGTGCATCCGAGCGGCGTTTCCGATTACATTTCCCATAAACCCAGTCAGCTTGGGCACGGTGTTCGCTGGATTTCGCGCACGCCAGATCAGGATTGTCTGGGCATCGTTTTGCCAGCCACCGCCGAACCAGAAGGGGTCATTGCCGAACGCGCCAAGGGCAACATCAAAACGCTAGCGCCTCACGGGGTTTTTGCCCTCGACCTCGAGATTGGGGCGTTGTTGGAAGCCGAAACGTCGCGTATTGAGGCGACCATTGAATCTTTGATTGCTTGAAGCCCAGCCTCGAGTTTTGCGGCGCAATTGTTTGAAGGCTCTTGTATACATTCATCATTGCGCTTAAAATCAGAAAATATGCCGACGTATGTTTACGAGGGACTCACATCAGGAACGCGCTTCGAAGTCGAACAACGCATCACCGAAGCCCCACTCAAGACCAATCCAGAAACGGGCGAAGCGGTCAAACGCATTATTTTTGCCAGCGCCGTGGTTTTTAAGGGATCGGGTTTTTACAAAAACGATTCTCGAGCACCAGAGTCAAGCAGCAAATCAAATTCGGGTAAAACCGAAGCTAAAACCGAAACTGGTACATCCGATTCGGGTAAATCAGACTCGGGCAAGTCTGACTCGAGTGTCGCAAAAACCGAGTCAAGCACCACGCCTGCCGCAACGCCAGCTGCGCCCAAACCGGCGAGTGCTGACTAAATGAATTTGGAATTTGGAACTTCGGTCTTTGTTGGGCAACACCAAACAGGATTGAGCGCTCTGTATAACCTCGAGTTTTTTGTGTTGGTCGGTGTCACGGGCGTTGGTAAAACCACAGCACTCGAGGCATTAAAAAGTGCAAGTTGGGAATTCTCGAGTTTACCTGATCGGCGCATTGTGACCGATGTGGTCATGATCGAACCGCTGGCAGGCAAACCCGTGACCGACCGCGAGGAACGCTTTGCCCTGACCGCTAAGTACCGTGAATTGCATCTTGGCGGCATGGCGCAAGCCATTGGAATGCTGCAACTCAACCTCGAGCACATTCAATCACCACTCGTCTTTGATGGTTTGCGTGGACTTGAAGAGGTCAGTTTTGCCGCACAAAATTACGCCAAATCGCGGTTTATTGTGCTCGATGCCCCAGATGAAACTCGAGTGGAACGCTTGTTGGGACGCTCCGACGCGTTCGATGCAATCTCGGGCGCAACAAGTTCAGCAGCGACTCTAGAGCAACTTCAAGCCATCAAGGGTGTGAATTCGGTGTTTTCCAAAGCTCAACTCGAGAAATTTGCGGCGCTCGAGCATCACGGTTTAAGCGCCTCTGAAATCGTAGCAAAAACCAAAATTGTCGTCACTGAACGCCGAAATTACAATCCTATCGAGGCTCGAGATTATCTTTTAAAACTTGATTCCAAACGGGTGTTGTACATGGACACCACCGCCGCAAACCCTGAAATCATTGCACAGCGAATCATGGATTGGGTTTAAGTCATGTCAAAAATTACCAATCTCGAGATTATTCCATTTCGATTGCCGTTAAAAGGTGCATTGGCTTGGGGCAAATTCTCGAGCATGAGTGTTGCCGAGCACGCGCTGGTGAAGGTCACGCTCGAAAATGGCATCACGGGAATGAGCGAAGCGCCACCGCGACCCACCATTTACGGCGAAATCATTGCCAGCATGACTGGGATGCTCGAGTTTTTAAAACCACAGTTGCAAAACCTCCAGATTGAAGATACCGATGCCATCAAAAATATTCTGGCTTCAGTGCCGAACAACAATGTCCTGAAAGGCGCTCTGGACATGGCGCTCTGGGATGCTCGAGTCAAATCGAATGGCTCAGATTTGTTCGAAGCACTTTCGGGCACAAACTCGAGCATTGCGGTTTCTTATATTCTGGGCATTTCGGATGCCAGCACCATGCTCGAGGAAGCAAGACGTGTGATCGAGGCTGGTGTGCGGGTTTTAAAAGTCAAAGTTGGGCGCAATTACACTAAAGATTTGGCAGTGATTCAGGAGTTGCAAACTCAATTCTCGAGTCTCGATGTGCGTTTGTACGCTGACAGCAACGAAACGCTCGAGCCTGAAACCACACCCAAGATTCTCGAGGCGATGCGAAACGCGGGTTTGATGTACGTCGAAGAACCACTGCCCGTTCGTCAAATACGAGCAAGATCAGCACTTAAAAGACTCGAGATTCTACCGATTATTGCCGACGATTCTTGCTTTACCAAAGCCGATTTAGAACGCGAACTCGATTTTGATACTTTTGACATTCTGAATATTAAAACTGCTCGCAACGGTTTTAGCGAATCCCTCGAGATGCTGCAACTCGCACACAATGCGGGCAAAGGCGTAATGATCGGTTCGCAAGCCAGCACCACCCTTGGCACGGTTCATGCCGCAATCATCTCGAGTCAAGTTGAAGTGACACATCCTTGCGAACTCAGTTTTTTCTTAAAACTCGAGGCTGAAATCGTCAACCGTATTCCAACAATTACTGATGGAATGCTGAATCTCGAGACTTTGAAAGGCATCGAAATTGATTCTGATCTTCTCGAATTGCACCGCATAAAGCAATAATTTTGCCCCCTTGCGGGGGCTGGGGGAGGGATGTATGGAGGCGGTTGCTCGCGGCTAACGCCTTCAGAAGTAATGTAACGCATAAAGATGAGAAAGTCCTACGTTTGCCCGTGAGAAGCGTGGTCAACGCACAATACTTTACTTCAAGAACTCGAGCATCAATGAATTGAATCGCTCGGGAGATTCATCGTTTGGAATAGCGCGTCCTTTGATCACGTCAAGGGGCACTTTCTTTAACTCGAGAAAAGCTGCCGCACCGCTGACTGGAGTGTTGACATCTTCAGTGCCCCAAATAATCCGCGCGGGTTGGGTGACTCGACCCCAAAGGTCTTTGACACTTTGGTTGGCATACTGCGAGATAAAAGCAAACACCGGATAACCTTTGGCGCTGCCCTCGAGGTTGCCTTGATACAACTTGATGACCTCATCGTTGGCAAGTCTCCAATCAAGGTAAACCTGGTTGTACAAGAAAAATCCAATACCGCTCGGGGATTTCAACACGTTGTAAAGCACCGGACCCAGAAACCCATTGGCGAGCGAATCGTAAAAACCAGGGTTGGGTGGGTTGACCAATCGATCAATTCCAGTCGGTGAAACCAGCAGTAATTTGGAGACCAGCGCGGGTTGTTCAACCGCAATTCTGGTGCTGTAGGCACATGCCAGGCTCGAACAGACAATGTCGGCAGGTTCTTTGACCACGGTCTTCAAAAAATTTTCGATCGCTGCAATGTAAACCGTATTGTCATACAAAATGGGTCGTGCGCCACTGCGGGCAAAACCTGGCAAATCAAGCACATAAACTTTGTGACTCGAGACCAGAACACTTGCGTTTTTCTCCCATTGCATACTCGAGTTACCACCACCAACACCATGTATAAACACGACACTCGAGCCTTGACCGCCAGATTCGTAGTAGACGCGCTCAGTGCCAGGAGTGCTCAAAAACGCGCTCGAGGTCATGCCAGGGAGTCTCGGGGCGGGAACGGTTTCGGCGGGGTCTGGCGTGTCTCTGGTCACCATTGGCGCACAAGAAACAAAACCCAGCAACAAAAAAGCAAGCAATATTTTCTTCACACTCGCAGTTTGCCGCGAAAACCAGGCGGCTCACTGTAACCTGACCTCAAGTCTCAATCGTTTTTTCCCTGACTGTGGCATAATTTGGCACGATGACGTACCGACTTGACCTGACCGCGTTAAATGCTCGAGAGTTGAAACGAATGCTGCCGGGTGACATCACCACCGCACCCGTTTTGGCTGGTGCAAGACTCTTAAAAAAGCCTGTATTCGCCCCCGATCAATTCCCAAGTACGCTCGAGCTTCGGATTGCGATAGAAGAAGATTGGGACAATCTCGGTGCGAGCATTCAGGCGGCGCAGCGTGTGAAATCCATGCGAGATACCTTGGTTGAACTTGGCTGTGTGCAGGTGGGCGCGTTTCGTTTGGCGAACATGCCCTACCACCGCAATTTTTTTGCCTACAACAAAGAAGCTGACACCTTCGCCGCTTTGTATCTGAGTGATGCCGCAGGACCAGCCCCGTACCTCGAGCTTTTCACACTGTTCAGGCAAGAAAAAAACGGCAAAATTGGCGTTGTGACCTCGAGCGTCCTCTTGACCGAACTAGACCCCAGCGAACAACTCATTTTCTTACCCAGCCCTGGCAATGAGGTGGATCACATCTTTCAACTCCACCGCAGCAAAATCCTCGAGACTGGCAAAGCCAACAAACCAGCCCGAACCGTTGAAGATTTCACCAATTCGTTTTTGGCAATCCAAAACGCAAATTACGCCAGTTGGATCGCTCGAGGAGTGCTGAAATGACCCGCGAAGACCATCCTGGGGGCAGCATTGCCATGAAACTCTTGCAAGGTTACGTCTGGCAACCCAAGGAAAAACCAGCATTGGCTCTGCCAGACAGCCTGCCGATGGGTGCATCGGTGGTCTTAGACCGTATCCCAGCCCCAATGGCATTTTTTGACAACGGCACGCCCACAGAAACCCAAACTTTTTACCAACTGACCGTGCTCGAGATTTTTCCCGAATGGGTCGAAAATGAGGTCATGGCGTCTCGGGCAATGCTTGCCTCAGAGCAGTTAAACCCGATTTTAAACGCCACAGACTCCAAAGTTGGTTGGAGCTTGTCCGAAGACTTAAGACCAGCTTAATCCTAATGTGCGAAATCATCACTGCGCCGCCCGAAAAAGGATACAATCATGGGCGTGATTGAATATCGCCTCGCTAAAAGTTCCGACGAAACCTACCTGATGTCAGCCATTGAAGCCGCGTATCACGAGTATCCTCGTTTGATTGCCCTCGGCGGCGCGACCCTAGACCTCGCGGTCGGAAACGTGCTCGAGCGCATTGCCGAAGAGGGTTTTGCACATGTCGCCATTCAAGATGGGCGAATTGTTGGCGCTGCCTGGTGGACACCCGACGATAACGGCTCTGAATTGGGCGTTGCGTACTTCGTCGAACAGGAAGTCCGTAAGCAAGGCGTTGCCACGGGTTTACTCGAGGCTGGATTAACCGAAGCCCGTAAACGCGGTGTGGTTGCGACAACCGTCAAAACCCATCCAGATAACCTGGCGAGCATTGCGCTTGCCCGCAAACTTGGTTTTGAGCCTGTGGTGTCGTTGTTGCGTCAAGATTTGCGTTAAACGAATTCTAAATCTGAGACTCGAGGTCATTGTGATCTCGAGTTTTTTTGTGTTTTAAGACAAGCTCGAGCTACAAAATCTATAGAATCTATTTGACATCTTTGGATTTATAAAAAT
>JANMUC010000511.1:0-3409 GCA_031391225.1 Deinococcales bacterium | reverse complement strand
CGTTTAAGCGAAAAGGCACTTGAAGATACTGCTGGTGAAACCTCAGTTGGATTGCGCTATCGTTTTTACTTGTTGGCATTTTCAACTGCGATCTTGGCTATTGCCTTGCTCCTGTTCACGCAAAAAGATTTAAATCCGTATATTCGTACAATGTATCCATTTTTACTAATTTATACCATCATTCTATTCGTATTGACTCTTGTTAAAATAATTTCACTTAAACTTATCGAGAAATTAACTACATCTGTGGTCATGCTTTCAGTTGTTTCGGAATTTATTTACACATTGTTTTTTTTACCAAATGGATTCAATATTCAACAAGAGTTAAGTATTGGCTGGTTTTGGCAAGCATTAATTGTGATTCAAATGATTCACCTGTCGTTTGATAACAAACAAGCCTTGCAAATCGGTTTGGGCTTGTATGGAACACTAAGCGTAATGGGTCTTTTCAAATTTGTTCCCGAAGCGGTGAATGGCAACAGCCAAAACTTTTTATTGTTCGCCCGCTATCTTGCGTTCGCCTCAACCAGTTTTGCCCTGACCCAAGTGCTCGCCTCGAGCAAAGAACTGCTGGCGCTCGAGCGTTTACGTTCCGCGATTGACCCACTGACTGGGGCTGCCAACCGCCGTCAAATTTTACACGTCTTGCGCTCGAACAGTGCCACGCCACAAAAAATGGCAGTCGTTTTGTTTGATTTGGATCACTTTAAAAGCATCAACGACAAGTACGGTCACGACGTTGGCGATCATGTGCTGCGCGAAACCGTGCGTCTGGTCAAAGCGCTCATCCTGGCAACCGAACCTCGAGCCACAATTGGGCGTTGGGGCGGCGAAGAATTCTTGATTGTGGTGCCAGGCAGTTCGCTCGAGGAAGCCGCCGAATTTGCCGATCACATTCGCAAACGAATGCAGGTGCATCCTTTTAAAGTTATCAGCCGAGTGACCGCCAGTTTTGGCGTGGCGTATTTAAAGCCAGACGAACGCGTCTCGAGTTTGGTCAAACGCGCCGACGAAGCGCTGTATCAAGCCAAAACCTTTGGTCGCAACCGAATCGAGCTGAGCCGCAGCGCTCCGCACGACACCGCCGATTTGTTAACCACCGATGTCAATGTGACGATTGCCTGATTTGGGCGCGGTTTTAAACTCATTTTGCTGGTTTGTTGGCTTAAACTGAATCCATGCAGCCCAAGCGTTACACCGCCGACATGGAAGCTCCACTGATTGAACGCCAACGACTGGTTCGGGTGGCTCGAGGTCTGGAAGCCGCCGATCTTGTGGTGAAAAATGCCCGCGTGGTCGATGTCATGACCAAAACCATTTACCGTGCCAACGTCGCGATTTGTGGCGGTTTTATCGCCGCCATCGGTGAATATCTTGATGCTACAACTATCGTTGATGCCCAAGGCAAGTTCTTGTCGCCCGGTTTGATCGACGCGCACATTCACCTCGAGAGCGCCATGATGACCCCGCGCCGTTTTGCCCAAACGTGCGTCCCGCGCGGAACGGTCGGCGTGGTTGCCGAACCGCACGAATTGGTCAACGTCATGGGAATTAAAGGCTTAACCTATATGCTCGACGCCGGCAAAGACACGCCGCTTCACGTTTGGGCGAGCGTGCCAAGTTGCGTTCCCGCCAGTTCGTTTGAAAATGCTGGCTCGAGCGTCCTGGCTGGCGAAGTCAAACTGGCACTGAAAATGGACGGTGTACTCGGTTTGGCTGAAATGATGAATTACCCTGGCGTGCTGAACGAAGATGGCACCGTTTGGAACATTCTCGAGGCGGCGCGGGGTCGTCGCCGCGATGGTCACGCCGCAGGGTTATCGGGACGCGAATTGACGGCATATGTTGCCGCAGGGATTCACAGCGACCATGAAGCGACCACCGAACTCGAGGCTTTTGAACGACTGCGTGCCGGTTTGTGGCTGATGGTTCGTGAAGGCAGCGCCGCCCGCAACCTTGCCGCCATCGCGCCGTTGCTGATCCGCACCCAACCTCACCGCGCCATGCTGGTGTCCGACGATGTTGACGCCCGTGAATTGATCGAACTGGGTCACATGGACAGGTTGCTGCGCGAAGCCGTCAAAAATGGTATTGACCCCGTGTACGCCATCAGGTTGTGCTCGCTTGCGCCCGCAGAATACTGGCATCTCGAGTACCGAGGCGCAGTTGCCCCAGGCTATGCCGCCGATTTGGTACTGTTCGATGATTTGAACGATTTCAACACCGCATGGACCATGATTGCGGGTGAAATTGTCGCTCGAGAAGGAAAACTGATCGAGGAAAACGAAGCGGCAGAAGATGCAACCGAATTTGAAAACACCATCAAACTTCCAGAACATTGGGACATCTCGAGACTCGCGCCCGACGACCATCACATTTTGCCCGTGATGGTCGTACACAAAGACCAAATTTATACCAGCAAACTCGAGCCTGAAAACCTTCATGCCGCCGACCCAGACCGCGATTTGGTCAAGCTTGCGGTGATTGAACGCCATCACGGCACTGGGCGCACCGGTGTCGGATTTGCCAAAGGCATTGGCTTGAGGCGCGGCGCAATGGCGCAGACCGTACTCCACGACGCCCATAACATCATCGTAGCTGGAGTGGACGACAGCGACATGGTAATTGCCGTACGCGAACTCGAGCGCATGGGCGGCGGAGCAGTGATCGTCGAGGACGGAGAAATTGCCGCCAGCATCGCTCTGCCGATTGCAGGATTGATCAGCGACGCGCACCCACACGACCTCTTAAAAGCCCAAACCGAGTTTGAAACCATCGCTCGAGTTTTAGGCTGTACTTTGCCGCACCCGATCATGACGCTGGCATTCTTGGGCTTGACCGTGATCCCAAGCCTTAAACTAACCGACCGTGGTTTATTCGACGTGGAAAGCTTCAAGCTGGTTGAACCGGAAATGGAAGACAAAACCAGAAAAACCCGCGAAGAACTCGAGATGTTCTGAACATCTGCGGTAAACTTTAACTGTGCCAAAAGAAACCAAAAAAGCCAAACTTGCTCGAGCCTCAGAAGTGCTCTCAGGACTGTATGAAACCTATCCAGACGCAAAAACCGAACTCGAGTACGGCACGGCATTTCAATTGTTGATTGCCACGATTTTAAGCGCCCAAGCCACCGATGTCAGCGTCAACGCCGCCACACCAAAACTGTTTAAAAAGTACGGTACAGCCGCAAAAATGGCAAAAGCCACCGCCAGCGACCTCGAGCCTTACATCAAAACCATTGGCTTGTACCGCAATAAAGCCAAAAACATTGCCGCCACCGCAAAAGCTTTGCTTGAGCATTTTGAAGGTGAAGTGCCAAACGATTTTGAAGCCATTCAAACCCTGCCAGGTGTCGGACGCAAAACCGCCAATGTGGTGCTCTCAAACGCTTACGGACGACCTGGAATTG
>JANMUC010000502.1:0-7335 GCA_031391225.1 Deinococcales bacterium | reverse complement strand
ACCGCGCCGTTTACCGTGGTACGCACGGTTTTGCCGGCGAGTTTGGGCACGTTTCGCTCGACCCGAAAGGCTTAGTTTGTTCCTGCGGAAATCATGGTTGTTTGGAGCGTTACGCCTCGATTGAAGCCATCGAAAACAATTACAAAAAACGTACCCGCAAAATTGCCAGCATCACCGAAATTGCTATTCAAGCTCGAGAGGGCAACCTCAAGGCAAAAGCCGTTTTTGACGATGCTGGCGAAGCCCTCGGTTTGGCAGCCGTGACCCTGGTCAATTTATTTGATCCGTCACAACTGGTGCTGGCAAGCGCCGGTGCAAGTTTTACCGATCTGCTAAACCCAAGCCTCAAACGTCAACTTGCCAAACGTGCTTACCCTTACCTGAACCTGGGCGCACAACTCAAAATTGAAAACGTTACATTCGAGCATCCCGTTGCCTCTGGAGCCGCCGAATGCGTGCTCGAGGCGATTTATCAAGGCGAAATTGCCATTCCAAAATCGAAAACGGAGGTGGTCATGGGTTAAAAGCAACACGCGGCAACTAGCAATCACTCGAGTTTTTTGTGGAGGATGACATGCGAAAATTGGCTTTAGCAGCGTTGGGTTTGGCACTTTTAACCGCGATTCCTGGTTCGGCACAAACCAAAAAGTACAACATCACATTGATCCCAGGTTTGACCACCGACGGTTTTTACATCACCATGAACAAAGGCGCTCAGGAAGCCGCCGATAAACTCGGCGTGAACTTGAGCTTCCAAGGCGCTGCCGACTTTAACCCAGTCACCCAAATTCCGATTTTAGACGCAGTCATTGCGCGTAAACCCGATGCAATCTTGATTGCCCCAACCGACAAAAAACAATTGATTGCCCCCTTAAAGAAAGCATCCGACGCGGGCATCAAAGTAATCACCGTGGACACCTTCATCGGTGACACCGGCAAGTACCAAACAGGTGCTGGCGACGCCGACTTCCCACTTTCCTACGTGGCATCGGACAACGTTGAAGGCGGACGCGTGGCAGCTCGAGCACTGGCAACCGCCATCGCCAAACGCGGTAAGGTTTACGTTTCCAACGTCAAACCAGGTATCAGCACGACCGATCAACGCGAGCAGGGCTTCAAAGAAGAGATGGCGAAATACAAGAACATCACCGTGCTCGAGACGCAATACAACGACAATGATGCCAACAAAGCCGCCAGCCAATTCGCTGCCGTGCTTGCCCGCAACCCAGACATCAAAGGTGTTTTCGGCGCGAACCTGTTCAGTGCTATTGGCGCAGCCAATGGTGTTAAATCCGCCAAGAAAAGCGGTCGTGTCAAGGTTGTGGCGTTTGACGCACCAGAAAGTATTGTCAACGACCTCAAAAACGGCACGGTGGACATTGCCATTGCCCAACACCCAGGCGAAATGGGTGCTGTTGGTGTGCAATACGCCGTTGATGCCCTGGAAGGCAAAAAAATCCCAGCCCGTTACGGCACGAGCTACACGATCATGAACAAAAAGAACATTGACGACCCAGCCGTGCAAAAATTCTTGTACTCCTCAAAATAAATTTTTTGTCGGGGTAAAACGTTCCTCGAGAAATGACTGACCCCTTTAACTTATTGCCGCGAGAGAAGGGCAAATTCTCGAGCCATACGTGTAGAGAACCTAAACTCCCTTCTCCCGCGCGGCGGGAGAAGGGTTGGGGATGAGGGTGGGGAAAGTAAACGGCTACTTTTATATCGAGCAAAAAAACCAATTCTCGAGCCATATTTTGAAAGCGAAACAACAATGCAAAACAATAGAATCTTAAAACCAATCTCGAGGTTTCCATGAGCCTTAGTGTCAAAGAAGAAAAACCACGCTCGAGTGTTTTACAAACCTTGAGTGCGGTCTGGTCGTGGTTGTTTCTGGCTTTTTTAGTGGTGTTTTTTGAGGTTTGGGCAAGAATCGCATTTGGTCAAACGTTTGTCCTCAACCTCAACAGCGTACAAAGCATTTTGATGGCAGCGGTTCAACCTTTATTGCTTGGTCTTGGTTTGACTTTTGTGATCGTTGCAGGCGGTATTGACCTTTCAGTGGGCTTTATCGTCGGTTTGGCATCAGTCATTGGTGCTCGAGTCATGCAGGAACTCGGCTCGAGTGTGCCGCCTTTTTTGGGTTTGCTGATCGGAATTGCCGTGGCGTTGGTGGCGTCACTGATTCCCGGGTTGATTAACGGTCTGCTGATCGCTCGTTTAAAAGTTCCACCGTTCATTGGCACGCTTGGCATGTACGGCATCGCCCGAGGTTTTGGCTATCTCAGCGCCAATGGTGTGACTGTGCCTGTGGACAACAAAGTCAACTCAGATTTTGGCAACACCAGCTTTCTTGGAATTATTCCGATTCCTGTGCTGATCACGATTATTTTGGTGTTTATCATGCACTATGTGTTGTCACAAACCAAGTTTGGTCAGTACACGTATGCGATTGGTGGCAACAAACAAGCCGCCCAGCGTGCTGGCATCAACGTCGAGCGTCACACTGTTGGTTTGTACATGTTGACCGCATTGCTGGCTGGTATTGCTGGTGTGATTTACACCGGGCGTTTTACCGCAGGTGCAGCCCAAGCTGGAGAGCCAACCATGCTCAACGCGATTGCTGCCGTGGTGATTGGTGGTGCGAGTTTGTTCGGTGGTGCTGGCACAATTGTTGGCACGGTGATTGGCGCACTGATTATTGCCGTGATTGATTTCGGTCTGGTCTACATTAACGTTTCACCATTTTACCAATTTATTGCGGTTGGCATGGTGATTATTCTGTCCGTGCTGGTCGATCAATCGCGCCGCAGCGTGGTGGGTTCATGACACAACCGATTCTCGAGGCGAAAGGTTTGTCCAAACGTTTTGGCGGTCATCAGGCGCTCTTGAATGTCAGTTTTCAATTGTTCCCTGGCGAGGTGCTGGCGCTGGCAGGCGATAACGGTGCAGGCAAAAGCACGCTGATCAAGTGCATTTCTGGGGCGCACCTGCCCAACGATGGACAGATTTTTATGGACGGCAAGCAAGTGCACATCACCAACCCGCAAGAATCTCGAGCGGCTGGCATCGAGACCATTTACCAGGATTTGGCACTTGCCGAAAATTTGGATGTTGGGGCGAACGTTTTTTTGGGACGCGAACCGATGACCAAGGTTTTTGGAATCTTCCCAATGATCAACCGCAAACTGATGCGTTCTGCCAGCGCCGAGGTGCTCGACACGCTCGAGATTCACACGCGCTTGGACAAACCCGTTGGCGATTTATCGGGTGGTCAAAAGCAAGCCGTTGCCATTGGTCGCGCGATTTATTGGAAGGCTCGAGTCTTGATTATGGATGAACCCACCGCCGCGCTGGGCGTTCCAGAGCAACGCAAAGTGGTCGAGTTGATTCATCGCCTCAAATCTCAGGGCGTGTCGATTATTTTTATTTCGCACAATTTGATTGACATTTTTGCTGTCGCAGACAGAATTATGGTCTTGCGTCGCGGCGAACTTGCGGGTGAAAGACTTTCCAAAGACACCAACGGCGATGAAATCGTCAAACTGATGGTTGGGGGTTGAGCCTCGGTATGCCAACGCTTGGAATTCTGACTTCGGGTGGCGATTCGCCAGGCATGAACATGGCGATCTGGCAAGCCAATGCCGCCATGCAAGAACAGGGCTGGCAGGTCGTTGGTATCCGCGAAGGTTTCGCAGGATTATTACGCGGCAATGTTCTCAACCTCGAGACTGCCGACACCATGCGTTACACCCGTTACGGCGGAACGTTTTTGGCTTCATCCCGTGACCCAGATTTTGCTGGGAAAATTCCTGAAGCCTTGTCCAAACTCGAGCAATCTGGGATTACACACTTGCTGGTGCTTGGCGGCAACGGTTCAATTCGTGGCGCGGCGGCGCTGGAAAAGGCTGGCATCAAAGTGGTAGGCATTCCAGCGACCATTGACAACGACGTGGCGGGTTCAGAGGACTCGATTGGTTTTGACACCGCCTGCAATTTTGGCGTACAGATGATCGACCAATTTCGGGACACGCTCGAAGCACTGCCAAGGCTGTGCGTGCTCGAGACTTTGGGCGGTGATACAGGATTTCTGGCGCTCGAGGTTGGACGTGCAGGGGGTGCGGATTGTGTGTTGTTGCCCGAGCATCCAATCTCGAGTTTAGAGCTTTTCAACATCACCCAAGCCGCCATCAAACATCACAACTATGCCCTAATCGTTGCCAGCGAAGGTTATCCGAATCTCGAGCAAGCCGTGTTGGAACTCGAGCAAGAGCTTAGATTGCGGTTGCGGTTTTCCAGACCCTCACATTCTATGCGCGGTGGTCGTCCGAGCAGCCATGACAGGTCGCTGGCGGCAGCGTTGGCATTGGCAGCTTGTACGGCACTAACTCGAGGTGAATCTGGCATGATGGGGTGGCAGAATGGCAAACCAAAACGTGTTAATTTTAAAGATATTCCCAATCAAAAAATATTAAAACCAGAAAATCAAAAACAAAATCTCGAGACACCAATAAACAATCCCAATTCGTAGGGGATGGTCTGAGACCATCCCCTACAGGTCAATCATTCAAAATATTCCAGGAGGAAAACATGCCCTTAGTCACCGCAAACGACGTTCTAATTCCCGCTCGAGCCGCCGGTTATGCCGTCGGCGCTTTCAACTGCATCAACCTCGAGTTTGTTGGCGCGTGCATTGCCGCCGCCGAACTCGAGAACAGCCCCGTGATGATTGCCACAACCACGGGGGCGTTGAAGTACGCCAGTTGGGTTGGTTTTCCCGCCGCAATTCGGGCGATGGCACAGGCAAGCAGTGTGCCCGTGGTTTTGCACCTCGATCATGGTTTAAAGCTCGAGGAGGTCGAACGGGCGTTGAAGGCGGGTTTCTCGAGCATCATGATTGATGCCTCGCATTTGTCATTTGAGGAGAACGTAAAACTGACCAAACAAGCCGCCGATTTGGCGCATCAGTACAACGTTAGCCTCGAGGCAGAGATTGGGCAGATTGGTGGCAAAGAGGACGACGTTGTGGCGGATGAGGCACTGACCGACCCTGGCGTGGTGGCAGAGTTTGTGCGTTTGACAGGGCTGGATATTCTCGCGCCCGCTTTCGGTTCGGCGCATCAAAAAACCCGTGGCGAGATCAGTTTAGACTTGCCGCGACTCGAGAAAATTGCTGTGGCAACACCGCTTCCATTGGTGCTTCATGGTGGTTCTGGTGTACCATTTGAAGCCATGCAACAAGTGATCGCTCGAGGTGTGGCAAAAGTCAATTTGGGTACGGAATTGCAAAAAACTTTCTCGAACAAATTGCGTGAAACCATTCAGGCAGATGCAAGCGAATGGGATGGTCGCAAACTCTTCAAACCGAGCATTGATACGCTGACCAATGTCGTGCGTGACCGCATGAAAACCATCGGCTCGAGCGGAAAAGGTGTTGCATGAACGCAAGACTCAATCGCTTGATGGGCGCGGATGGGAAATGTTTTGACGTGGCAATTGACCACGGTTTTTTTGGTGAACTTGGCTTTTTGTCTGGCATTGAAAACATGGATGCAGCCGTGAAAGCCGTGGTTGCGGCAGCACCCGACGCGGTGCAATTAAGCCTCGGGCAAGCCAGACGATTGCAAGCCGTACCAGGCAAACAAAAACCGTCACTGGTGTTAAGAACCGATGTGGCAAATGTTTACGGCTCGAGCCTTCCGAGTGCGCTTTTCAGTGAATTGATCGAACAGCCACTCGAGCAAGCCTTGCGTTTAGACGCCGCCTGTGTGGTGGTGAATTTGTTCATGTTGCCAGGTCAACCCGAAGTTTTCAGAGCCTGCATTCAAAATATCAACAAACTTAAACCACAATGTGAGCGCCACGGAATGCCCTTGATGATCGAACCGCTGGTGATGCAAGCCAACAGTAAAGCTGGCGGTTACTTGGTGGACGGCACGCTCGAGAAAATTTTGCCACTGGTGCGTCAAGCCGTCGAGTTGGGCGCAGACATCATCAAAGCCGATCCTTGCGACAACGCACTCGAGTATCACAAGGTTATTGAGATTGCAGGGGATGTTCCAGTCTTGGTGCGCGGCGGCGGACGGGTCAGCGACCAGGAAATTCTCGAGCGAACTTTTGAATTGATGCAGCAGGGCGCGATGGGCATTGTTTACGGACGCAACGTGATTCAACACGCCAAGCCAACCTTGATGACTCGAGCACTAATGGCAATTGTCCACGAGAATGCCAAACCAGATCAAGCCCTCGCCATTCTCGATGGTGGGTCATGAGCCAACAAGTTTTGCGGTTTGGCGTGATCGGTTGCGGTTTGATGGGGCGCGAATTTGCCTCGGCGGCGGCACGTTGGGCGCATCTTCTCGAGATGGATGTCAAACCTAAAATTGTGGCGGTTTGCGACACCAACCCGAAATTGATGGAATGGTTTTTAAACAGTTTCAGTAGTGTTCAACAATGCACCACCGATTATAAAGCTTTGCTCGAAAACCCAGACGTGGACGCTATTTACTGCGCCGTACCACACAATTTGCATCAAGATTTGTACCTGGCAATCATCAAAGCGGGCAAGCATTTGCTGGGCGAAAAACCGTTTGGCATGAACTTAGAGCAAAACACAGCGATTCTGGCGGAACTGAAAAATCACCCAGAATTGATCGTGCGATGCTCGAGTGAATTTCCATTTTTTCCTGCCGCGCAAAAAATTATCAAGATGGCGCTCGAGAAAAAGTTTGGAAGGATTATTGAAGTCGAGGCAGGATTTCATCACTCGAGCGACCTCGACCCAAATAAGGCAATCAATTGGAAACGCATGGTTGCCGTGAACGGCGAGTACGGTGTGATGGGTGATCTAGGATTTCATACGGTGCATATTCCGCTTCGCTTGGGTTGGAAGCCGCAAAATGTTCGGGCGGTGCTTTCAAACATCATGACCGAACGACCCGACCACACGGGCAAACTTGTGCCTTGCGAGACTTGGGACAACGCGCATTTGCTAACCAGTGTTTCACATGATGGTTATGAATTCCCGATGGACCTGAGCATGAAACGCATTGCGCCAGGCGAGCAAAACACTTGGTTTATTCGAGTTGCTGGCACAGAACTGAGTGCCGAATTCAGCACCAAACGCCCGAAAACTTTGCGCACCATGCCATACTCGAGCGGTAGCCCCCAGGCTTGGTGTGATCTCGATGTGGGTTATGACACGGCGTACCCGACCATAACTGGCAATATTTTTGAATTTGGACTGGGCGACGCGATCTTGCAAATGTGGGCAGCATTCTGCGATGAGGTTGCTGGCAATACACCGCGTTTTCAATGCGCCACCGCGCTCGAGGCGGC
>JANMUC010000500.1:0-1886 GCA_031391225.1 Deinococcales bacterium | reverse complement strand
CGTAAGCGAAGCTCTTGCCGACGCTGCCGTCAACCCGTGTGCCTTGGTCGTTCAAGCCTTTGAGGATCACGATTTTCCCGTCGATGCTGCCCTTGCCGACCCCGTCTTGAGCGCCGCCGTCCACCAGAATCTCGAGTCCTTGGGCGTTGAACGCGCCCAGTCCATTGCCTGGAATGCTGCCCGAATCAAAGTACAGTTTGGCGTGCTCGAGTTTCATTTTTGGGTCGTTCTTACGGCGGCTGAGTTCGCCCGAAAGGTGCGTGCCGAGGGCGCGGTCTGCGCTGGCGACGGGTCCATCTTGGTACATCACGTTTTCGTCGCCGCCCACGGCGGCTTCGGTAATCCAACTCGAGAGCATTCGGGTCAGGCTGTTGAGTGGTTTACGAATTACCCTGGAGGTTTGGGTTGGCAGCGCCAGCGGTTCGACTGCCTCGAGCAAATACGCCAGGTCGAGTTTATCTTTGTGGATAAACTGTCCCAAGTGTTCCACATGCCCAACCATGTCTTGCAGGCGCTCGTAACCCAGCGTGGCGATCATGGCGCGAACCTCGGATGCCATGCCGCTGAAGAAACGCACCAAGTTTTCGGTGGCGGTATCCAGTTCCCTTGGAACCCAGCGTTTCATACCCTTGTGATCGGCTTCTTCCTGGGTTTCGACCTGCGTGGCAATACCAACATGACAGGTGTCGAGTTGGCAACCGCGACAGATCGTGCAACCGATGGCGCTCATGGCAACCGTGCCAAAGCCGACGCGGTTTGCACCGAGGCAGACCATTTTGATTACATCAAGTCCCGTTTTCATGCCGCCGTCAACCCAAAGTTCGACGTTGTCACGAATGCCAGCCATCACCAAGGCTCGGTGAGCACGGCGCAAACCCAATTCGGCTGGGAATCCCGCGTACTTCAAGGCATGTGCTCGAGCCGCACCCGTACCGCCTTCAAAGCCCGAGAGCGTGATGACATTTGCGCCCGCTTTGGCGATACCCACAGCAATCGTGCCAATTTCTGGAACAACTGGCACTTTGACGCAGACCTTTGCATAAGGATTGATGGTTTTTAATTCTTCGATCAGTTGCGCCAAGTCTTCGATGCTGTAAAGGTCATGGTTGTTGCTCGGCGAGATCAAATCCACGCCAGGCGTCGCGTGACGCGCATGAGCCACTTTAACGGTGACCTTGCTGCCAGGAAGATGCCCGCCCTCGCCAGGTTTTGCCCCCTGACCAATCTTAATTTCGATAAACCCCGCACTGTTCAGCATTTCGCTCGAGACACCAAAGCGCCCGCTGGCGACCTGCTGACCGCGCCAACGGACGTACTTGCCGATCATGTCGGCAATCTCGCCGCCTTCACCGTTCATGCTGACCATGTCGAGGCGTTTGGCGGCTTCAGGGTAGGCACGGAAGGCTGTCTCACCCTGCGAACCAAAACTCATGGCGCTAATCACAAATGGCAGGGCGTGCTTACCAGCCGAGATGTCAATCTCTTCCGCCATGCGAATTTCGTCTTCGGTGCTCGGACCTTCCAAACCCTTGACCTCGAGTAAATTGCGTGCCGCCACCGGAAAATCAAGTTCGAGGCTGCGAACCCGTCCGGTGTAATCGCTGTGCGAAATTTCGCCAGTGCTGGCGGCAAGCACGTGCTTGTAGATTCTGGTATTGAGGCGTGCATCTCGAGCCAGGCTGGCAGCGCCAAGTTGCCATTGGTGGCGACGTTCACTCATGGTTTGCTCGAGTTCTTCGAGTCCGTAGCCAGCGTTTTCGGATGCCAAGAAGCTTTTGACGCCCAGACGGTCTGCTAGGTCTGGCTTTAAACCAATTGCCGCGAACACACGCCCGTAACCGCGAATTTCGTGAATGCCCATCGTGCTCATGACCTTCTCGATGCCT
>JANMUC010000463.1:0-8753 GCA_031391225.1 Deinococcales bacterium | reverse complement strand
CGCCAGCCATTCAAAGTGGCGTCAGTGCCTTGGCGAACGTCCAAAAAGAAATTGAAAAAATTGTGCCAGGTGGTGGATTTAGCGTTAACTCGAGCAGCGTCAATGGCAAAAACACTGTCAAGATCACGGTCAAAGTGCCGTTTGACCCAAGTCAGGGTGCTCAAGCCCAGAAAGTTGCCGATCAAATCAGTGAAGTGATACGACGCAACGCACCCCCAGGAATTCCACTCGAGAATGTCGAACTGCGTTTGATTCACGAGAAAAAAACGGGCAACAGCACCAACCGTACCGAAAAGATTTTTAAACTGAATTTGACCAAACCAGTCAAACCAACTGTCAAGCAAAGTTACCTCGAGACTCGAGGTTTGACGCTTGCATGAACGACACGCACCCAAGCATTGAAGCCTTGCAGCTCGAGTTTCGTATTATCGTCTATTGCAACGTAATCGGGGTGTGTCTGTGATTCGACTCTGTTGTGGTTTGTTTGGGTTAAATCTCGGGCGAAAACCAGAAAAAATCAATTGTACTACGATAGACTATGGCAAATTACATGATTCGAGTTGACTAGAATATCGTTTGGCTTTTCCGTCATTGATGATTATCATGTGGACGGTTTTGTGTGTGGTCTCAGCTTTTTTTGTACGAATGCCCATTCAAGACGGTTGGCAATGGCGTGTGTTTTGTTTTGTGATTTTGGCGTTTTTGATTTGGAGCATGCTCAGATCGCATCCTGATGATTTTATTGACCGCAGAAAGGATATTTCATGAGGGGTAAAAAGAAAGCACCAGCAATGCGAATCGTGGATATTTCTGTTGAGGTTAATGGCACAGTTCACCACGGTAAACAAGTCATTATGGGAACTACAACGCTTAGGCAGCATGTTCAATACGACGGAAGGTCTGCATATGATGAGCATGAATACTCTTCGGACGACTCGAATATGCACAGACATGCTGTCGGGTTTCTGAGGGAACTTGTGATGGGAAATCTATAGAACCCATTTGACATCTTTGGGTTTTTAAAAATATGAACTCGAGTCTACCCTCACCCCCAACCCTTCTTGCCCTTAAAGCAGCACCTAACGGGCTTGGGCGCTTCTCCCAACATCAGGAGAGGGGAGAAAATCGTGACTGAATCGAGGTTTTTGACCTTCTCCCGCCAGCGGGAGAGGGTGACGAGCCTAAGCGAGTCGGGTGAGGGTGGCGCTCGAGTCGGCTTCAATCAAATTGGAATTTGATTGTTTTTGCAGTTCGATTTCCAGATACCAAATGGGTTCTATAAAATCCGATTAAACCCGAACATTCGATTATTGCAGCAATATTCCACCTCGAGCTTTCAATACCCCAAACTCGAGCGTGGACGCAACAACGACACCAACGGCAACAACGCCCCAACACCAAGCCCAAGCCAGCCCCACCATGCCCCAGACTCGAGTCCCAAAACCACTCCCAGCCACGCGAGTGTGACCAGACCTTGAATCAAGCCTGTCAGAAAATCACCGCGTCCACCGCGTTTCATCAGGTCGGCTCGAGGTTGGATTTTGGCATTCCAAACTTGTAGAATGCCCAGCGATAAGACAGTGCCAAAAAACGCGAGTAAGCCAACCAAAGGGTGCAAGTTTCTGACCACGATCAAAACCAAAAGCGGTGAAAATAAAAGAACTGTAGGAATCAGCACGCCAGCGAATTTGATCCAACGCAAGTTCTCGCCGCCCGCAGGACTCATGGCGAGCAATTCTGGGGCTTCCTCGCCAGCCACAATAATTTGGGTTAGCCTCGAGATCAGCGTGCCGCCGAGCAGCACAATAAAAATGTTGACGGCATAACTGGCGAAGCTCGAGCCGAAAAGCGAGAAATTGCTGCTGCCAGGTTGCCAGAACACGAAAATGGCGGGCAGCAAGTACAGCATTTGCAAACCCAATTGCGAGATCAGGTACGGGTCGCGGGCAATCAGTCGCCATTCTTTGTTCATGACGATGCGGGTTAAACCCGAAGCAAATTTGACGGGTTTGTTCGAGGTCGGGCTGGTTGCCGTAAGGCGTTTGCCGCCGCCCGTCGTGGCGGTTTGTGTGCCAAGAATAAAGGTGTTGTGAACCAAATTGGTCGTGAACCACAAGATGATTGCGCCAAACCCCAGCATAGCGATAGTACCAATGGGGTCAAGAAAGACGGCGCGGGCGGGAAGCCACCAAAAACTCGAGGTGTCCACGTTGCCCCGAAAAAGTCTGACGATCCAACCTGTGATGCCACTGGTGGTGCTCGAGTTGTCTAGGAATCTAAAGCTTTGTGATGCCAGGTATATGGCTGCGCCAACGACTGCACTGAGCACTTGGGCAACAGTTTTGGCGCGGCGTGCTCCGAGCAGGCGTACCAAACCCAAAGTCAAAAGCATTCCAAAACCTGCGGCAATTAACGATAACGCCGCCAGCACTGGAATCAAACCGAGCACTTGCCAGATGCCAAGCGTTACGCCAGCAATCACGATTAGTAAAATCAATACCAGGCTGCTGAAAAAAGTTTTTAATGCCACCGACAAAGCTCGAGACGCAAAAATCACTTTGGAATCGAGCGGGCTGGACACCAGCAAATCCAGATCGCCGCGTTCAAACAGGGCTTCGACGCTCGAGGCGATAGTGCCCGACAGCAGCAGCGTGAAGGTGACAAGCACAAAACCTTGCGCGATAATCACTGCAAAATTTGGTGGTGTGCCGTTAAAGGCGAGTTTGCCACGCAAATCTTGGGCAAAGAATAAAAGCGGTACGATCACCGCCGCAAGCCCTAAAAGAATCAACACTGCCCAGACCCACGGTTTTGTTTTGGCGGTCATGGCACGCCAAGCAAGGCGCAATTCGTTGCGAATCAACCACGGTAACGAGCCGACGGCATTCATTGCGTTTCACCAACTTGGGTTAGCTCGAGAAACACATCCTCGAGTGAAGCTTTCGCGCCGTAAGCCCCGACCTCATGGCTTTTGGAACGCAGTTCCTCGAGCGTTCCCTCGGCAATCAAAGCCCCACGCGCAATAATGCCGATGCGGTCTGCCAGACGTTCTGCCACCTCGAGAATGTGCGTGGTCAAAACCACGGTGTTGCCCGCTTTGACGTAATCAACCAGCAAATCTTTGACTTGACGCGCGGCGGCGGCATCAAGTCCTGTTAACGGTTCATCCAGAATCATGATTTTGGGTTCGTGAACCAGCGCCCCAGCCAGTGCCAGTTTTTGTTTCATGCCCCTCGAGAAACCCTCGATCAGTTCCAAGCGGTTGCCCCACAAGCCCATCAACTCGAGCAAACCGGAGGCTTTGGGCGCGGCGCTGCTCGCATCAATGCCCCACAAGCCAGCCACAAACTCGAGGTACTCGAGTGGACGGAGTTTGCCGTAAAGCAGTGGGTCGTCGGGCAGATAGGCGAGCGGTTGTTTTGCCAGCTTGGGTTGTTTGGTGACGCTCTGCCCCAGAATTTGCACGTCGCCAGTGTCGGGTTTTAATAAGCCCGCGATCATGCGCAAGGTTGTGGTTTTACCTGCGCCGTTTGGACCCAGTAAACCGTACAACTGCCCCTGGCTAATATCCAAACTGATGCTTGAGACGGCGGTCACAGAACCAAACCGTTTTTGCAGATTCTCGAGTTTGATGGCGGGAATTTCACTGGTCATGCTCGAGAATACGATATTGGGTTTGAAATCGTTCCCGTCTCGTGTGATAAGCTTCTCAATCGTGCTCGAGTCTCAATGCTCGAGAAAATAAAGGGAGTAATCAGCCATGATCGAATTACAAGAAAAAATTGAAGCCCTTCGGGGGTATCTTTGACATCTCTGGAAAACAAAAACGTTTGATCCAACTCGATGTCGAACTGAACGACCAAAACCTTTGGAACGATCCCGAAAATGCCCGCAAGGTCACGCAAGAAAGCACTCGGGCGCGGCGCGTGGTCGATGATTTCGCCAAGCTCGAGTCGGACGTGACTGGGCTTTCGGAAATGCTCGAGATGGCGAATGCTGAAGAGGCTGCCAGTTTGCAACCAGATGTTGACGAAGCCACGGCTCGAGTTGAAAGTTTGTACCGTGAGACGCTGTTTAATGTGGGTCACGCGGATTCTGCGGCGATTATTACGATTAAACCTGGGGCGGGCGGCACGGAATCGAACGACTGGGCGGAAATGCTGCTGCGCATGATGCGGCGTTTTGCCGAGCGTCACGATTTTGCCGTCGAGATTCTGGATGTGACGGCTGCGGAACAGGCGGGCATTACCGAAGCCGAATTTATTGTTCGCGGCGAACGGGCTTTTGGTTTGCTTCGCGCCGAGGCGGGTGTACACCGACTTGTGAGGGTGTCGCCGTTTAATGCGCAGGGCAAACGTCAAACAAGTTTTTCCAACATCGAAATTGTGCCCGAAATCGAAGATGCCAGTGAAGTCGAAATCAACCTTGCCGACGTTCGCATTGATGTCTTCCGAAGCGGCGGTCACGGTGGTCAAGGCGTCAACACGACAGACAGTGCGGTGCGCCTAACCTACAAAGCGGGCACGCCAGAAATGCTGGTGGTCGTCTGTCAAGATGGTCGCAGCCAGTTAAAAAACAAAGACAAAGCCTTTACCGTCTTGCGCTCGAGGTTGTTTGAACAGCAAGATAAAAAACGTCGTGACCTCGAGGATAAATTGCGTGGGCAGCAAAAATCCATCGAATGGGGCAGTCAAATTCGCAGTTACGTGCTCGACAAGCAGTACGTCAAAGACCATCGCACGGGCGTGATGCGTCACGACCCGTTTAACGTGCTCGACGGTGACATTGATGACTTTATCTGGGCTGGTTTGGAATGGCAGGCGGGCAACCGTGCCACCGCCGCCGCCAGCAATGATGACGATTGAAGCCTTGAGTTTTAGTTGAAAGTTTCTTGAGGGCAAACATCTTGCCCTCAAGTTTTGATCTGATACATTCCTCGAGCCAAAGTTGTAGTACCCCTTACAGTCTCAAAAGACCAGCTAAAAGTTTCACAAATTCAAGTATCACAGCCTGCACAACAATGAGAAAACCGTGTGTTCAAAGTAAGAAAACGGTAATGACCTTATCTGTAGTGTAGCGCCATGAGTTATTCTTGGCTGGACAAGCGGTTCAAAAACCAGAAAGGACGTGCTTCCTCAACATGGGTTGCTCCAGCACTCTTGAGCGTGTTGTCATTGCTGACCGCTTGCGGTGTCACACAGATTTCGACGGGTCAAAACACGTATCCGTATGTCATGACACTCAAAGTTTCGTCAAGCGATAATATTGCCGCCCTCGAGTCTAAGTACGCTGGTAAAGTGCAAGTTTTTCACCCAGACGCGGGTTTTGCCGTGCTTGGAGTGAACAGTGCACCTGCGGCAAATACGGCAGTCATCGCTTTTGAAGCCAACACTGGAACACTCGAGTTACCAGAAAGCAAATCCAGTATTCTACCTCGGGTAATGAACAGTGAAAGTTGGTCCACTTGGGGCAGCGGTTGGTCTTCGTGGAGCAGTAGCTGGTCTACCTGGGGCAGTGGTTGGTCTTCGTGGGGCAGTGGTAGTTCAACCACCACATTGCCGACCATGCCACCTGAGAACCGTTTCAGTTGGAGCATCACCCGTGTGCCTGCGGCTCAGGCAGTTTCGCAAAACTTTGGTGCTGGGGCAAAAATTGCTGTGCTTGACAGCGGTATTGATTTAACACATGCGGCATTCGCGGGTCGTTTAGCGCCTTCAACCGAATGGATGGATTTTGTAGATTTTGACATGAACCCTCAAGAAGTTTCGGGTGGCAATGGTTACGGTCATGGCACATTTATTGCCAGCTTGATTCTTCAAGTTGCTCCCAAAGCCACCATCTTGCCGATTCGGGTTTTGAAACCAGACGGTTCTGGCAGCGAAACTGCCGTGATTTCAGGTATTGACTGGGCGATTCAAATGGGTGCACAGATCATTAACCTCAGCTTGGGGGCAACCACCGACAATGTTGCGCTCGAGGCAGAAATTGACTATGCGACCAGCCGTGGCGTGTACGTCGTGGTATCAGCAGGCAACAATGGCAGCAACACACTAACGTACCCAGCCCAACGGGCACGAACTGCGCCAAACGAGAAGTACCTGATCAGCGTCGGTAGCGTTGCCTCGAGCAGTTTATTGTCAAGTTTTTGCAACAACAACACAGCACTCGAAATAACCGCCCCTGGAGAACTGGTGTATGGTGCTTTGCCTGGCAGTAAGGGTGGATATGGTAGTGGTACTTCATTTGCAGCACCACAGATCTCGGGATTGCTGGCGCTGTTGATGATGGATACGGCGACAACAAATCGCGGCTTCCTGCAAAAGTACCTGATTGATAGCGCTGACACATATGCAGGTGGACACAAAGTTGTGAGTATGGCTTATGCCATGAAACAGTTACCAGATTTTAAGTATAAAAAAGCCTTGGTGGTTGTTGGTTCGACAACCCTGAACACTGGTGATGCCGCCGTCAAAAGTAACCTCGAGCGGCTGGGCTATGCCGTGAACCTGAAAAGTGGTGTTGCTGCGCTGGCAACCGACGCAACAGGTAAGGATTTGGTGGTGATTACTTCAACCATCAATTCAACAGATGTCAATACCAAATTTCGCAATGTCAGCGCTCCAGTGATCGTTTGGGAAACCTGGCTTTTTGACGATTTGGGCATGGTTGACCTGCAAAGCAACACTGGTGTTTTTTCCTCAGAGAGATACATCAACATTAACAGCACCCATCCGCTGGCGGCTGGTATTCCCATTGCCAACGGTTATTCGGCATACAGCAGTCTGGATACGATGGCTGTTGGCTTGCCTGCCGCCAGCGCGATCAAGATTGCGACTCTGACCTCAAATCCGAATTTACCAGTCATCTTTGCCTACGATAAAGGATCACAAATGGTTGGTATGACTGCCCCAGGACGACGTATTGGCTTTATGCTTTATGATACTGGTGCGGCAAAACTTGACTGGGCAGGTTCATTCCTCTTCAATGCCGCCGTCACTTGGGCGGTGAGCGGAAACTGATGCCACACTTCTTCGCTCGTTCCCAAATCCGTTGCACTCGAGTTCTGTTGCTGGTCATTGGCGGTAATCTATGAGCAAGACAGTTCAAGAACTCAATCAAAGCGCCTGGAATGCTCGGTACACAGACCGCCAAGCCAGCGAAGTCCTAAGCCGTCAAGCCCTTGAATTAGCCGAATCAAGCGGTGACGATTTGGGACAAGGTTTTGCCTTGCGTTCAATCGCACATGCCCTTTTGATGTCAGGACAACCCGAGCAAAGCCTTGAACCCCTCACCCGCGCTCTGGAAGTTGCCCGTGCCAACCAAAATCAGGTGCTCGAGCGTGACAGCCTGAACTTGTTGGCTCAAGTTCACAACTGGTTTGGTGATATGGAACGCGCTGTGGGTTTGGTCAATGAAACGTACCGTCTCAGCGTCAATCTTCAAGATCATGCGATGGTCAGTTCTTGTTTGACCAATATTTCGATCATGTACCACCAGATGGGTCAAGATTTAACCTCGCTCGAGTACGCCCAAGAAGCGATCGAGCGTGCCGTCGCGTTGGGTGACCGTGTGCGTGAAGCCATCGCACTCTCGAACGCTGGCGTGGCTTGCAGTGGTTTATCACAATTCCAAGCGGGTTTGAACGTGATTGAACGGTCACAAAAGCTGTGCAGCGAACTCAAACTCGAGGATTTGAAGTTGCGCAACCGCGTCAACCGCGCCGAAATTCTGCTTGGTCTGGGCAAACTCGAGGATGCTCTCTTGGAAGTCAACCAGGCGCTCGAGGTGCTTCAGGCGCAGGGCGTTAAAGAGGGTGAAGCCCAGTGTTTGTTCCTGATTGGTCAGATTCGTTTGGCACAAGGCAATGATGCGCAAGCTGAAGACTTGATCGGTCAAGCCCTCGAGCTTGCCGTTGAGACGAAATCACGGGCGCTTGAAGCTTCGGTGCGTCGTACTTTGGCGCAAGCCAACAAGAATTTGGGTCATTTTGAAGTGGCATTGCAAAACCTCGAGCAAGCTGGGCGGATCGAAAGTGAGGTTCGTACCGAAGGCGCTCATCGCCGCATGAGGACGCTCTCGAAATTGAACCTGGTGGATCGTTTGGAAAACCTCTTGCGTATTGAGCGTTAAAACCGATTCAGAATTCAATATCTTTTCAAAAACTGTAGCTCGAGCCAATGCTGAAATTGGCTCGAGCTATTTTCTATTGACCTAAATCAAAATACAACTTCGCACGAAAACAGTGATGTTCGGCAGCGTAATACTGCTGATATTGCCCAAACTGTCCTTTGCCTCAAGCAGCAGTTTGACGGTCTGACCATCGAAACAGGCGTTACCAAAATTTGTGAAATCGCCAAACAAGGATGGTTTAGTCGTATCGGCGGAAGGTATCCAATTCAGGTTGCTGAATTTACTAAAATCTTGAATCACTTTTGGTCCTGCGAACAGGGTCGCGCTGTTTGGAAGGTAGGTGGTGGCTGTCCAACGGTAGGTGATAGGGGTGTTGTTTTCGGGATCGGTGGCGCTGGCGGTGATTGGAATGGCAACATCCCAAACGTAACCATCTGTGTAAGTGGGTGGGGGCAAAGTGCCAAGGTTGATGTTCGGTGGCAAGTTGGTGGGCGGGTCAATGACATTGATCAAGCGTCCTGGAGGTGCAAAGACGGCTAAACCTTGCGAGTCGGTGGCATTTAGACTGATGCTGCGCGAGCCGTTGGTCGTGAAGCTATAACTGAATTCGCAGTTTGGTGGCG
>JANMUC010000448.1:0-9895 GCA_031391225.1 Deinococcales bacterium | reverse complement strand
GGTTTACTATGTTTCAAAGGAGGGTCGCCTTGACTTGGTACTCGAGAGAGTAAATCGATTTTGATATTTTTTGAATCACTTGTGGTTATATCTGACTTCTCAAATTGAAAGTTTCTAGCTTTTTCAACAGCAGAATAGCCTAATTCCTGGAGTTTTTCTCGTAATACGAGTGTTTTATTGTCATTAAAAAGCAAGTCCAGCCTTAAAATAGCATCAATATCCTCAGTGGTACGAACACTTGGAATTGGGATCAATAAGGTTCGCTCGCCCGATTCATCTACACGTTGATGTCGCAAAGCCTGCCCAAAGCCACCAACAATAATTAAAGGAATTTCGTGACCCTCAAGCGCCTGAAGTAAATCAAGCAAATGACTGGCAAGTCTGGCGAATGGTGTGTCGTTCAAATTCATTGTGTCACTTCACGTTTTTTGATTGTTTCTTCGAGGAGACGTTGCCGCAATGGTATTGCACTTTGCTGAAGTCGGATATCTTCATTGCGCATCTCTAGGTATGTTTGGAGTAATGACGCCCAATGAATTCCGTCGTTATCGGTATTAGCATTGAAGTACACCGTTTCGTTTGGGGGGCGACGAATCTCGAGATTTGGGAAAAATTCCGTAGCTTGAGCCTCAAGGTTTGATAGCAGTGGTTCAACTGCATGAGCATAAACGTAGCCAATATTTTCCATACCGACATTGGTGTAGTGACTGACAGAACCCACACCAGTCATAACAGCCCGTAGATTTGCACTGTTCGCGTTGGTAAAAATTTTTGGTAAGAAAGTGTTTATTGGTTGCGAGATTTTGCCACGCCAAAGCGTGCTGGACTGCTTGGAGGTGCTTCCCCAGGCTTTTTCAAGCTGATCTAAAAGTTTTTCTGGTTGTAATAGGTAAGTTTTGTTACCTTGCCATGAGTCAACAATGATTTCGGCTCGCATTTCTTTTATGACGCGAGAAATCATGGCAATAGAAAGTTCTGCGCCTCGCACATGAATAGCATCTCTAAGATCCTCGAGTTTTCTAAACACGGGTTGCTCGAGTAACATGCGACCCACAAGGGCAGATTTACCAGAGTAAGGATTTTTGAGGCTTTGATTGATACGAAATTTATTGGGTTTACCACTTAGCCAAACAAATTCTTTCGCTGTTTTGATGATGGCGTTTCCACACAAATCTAAACCATTTAACCCAGCTTTTAGGAGTTCTTGAAGGTGTTTTTCACTGAGGTAAGGAAGTACCATAAGTGTTGTTGTTTGTGCGGATTTAGTCTTTTTCATCATTTGAGTTTTTGCATCTAAGAAGCTGTGCTCTGTCCAATCGGACCTATAAACCACATCCATATCCATGTCACCCATTGGTGGCGCACTTTGGATTGAAAGCCCGTCATCGGTGTGTACATAAGTATGTACAGTAAATGGTTGAGTAAACACGGTTGTGAAATCTGCCATGCGAAGTGATTCAGGTGGCTCGAGTATTTTTTGCAGATTTTTACTACTTTGCATGAACAATAAAATAGCACTTTTTATGCAAAATCTCTATCATTTTTTTAATAAATAATCCCCAGATGCAATTACCATCAATTCACTTCTCGAGAAAAGCCAGTTTTCGGGCAGGCTGCATGATCAACGCATTAACGATTTTGCCCATCCGTTCGGGAGGGTACGGCATGTCATGCTCGAGCCACCATTCGATCAACTCAAGAATTGAGACGATCATGTGATGCGCGGCAATCTCAGGCGGAATCAAACTTTGGGGATTTGGGATCAGCGTCTCGAGCATGGCTTGTGAGGAAAATGCAAAAATGCGTGGCAGCAACGGACTGACGTTGCGGGTGCGCAGCAACACGCGAACAGGATCGCTGTTTTGTTTGACGTGTTCAAAGACCAATGTCACGGTGCGTTCAGGATCGTTGATGACAGGCTGAATCAATCCCAGAAAGTCGCTGAGTGTCTTCTCGAGTACATCCTCAAGCAGTGCGTCTTTGTCCGAAAAATGCCGAAAAAATGTGGCGTAACCGATGTTGGCGCGTTCGCTGATGTCACGCACGGTCAGGGCGTCGTAGCCTTTCTCGAGGGTCAGGGAAATCAAGGCGTTTGTTAGTGCGCGTTGCGTTTGGCTGATGCGTTTGTCGGTGAATGTCGGGATTTCTGGCACGGGTTTATTATATGGATTCTCGAGAAATGATATACAATGTCTCAAAAGTCACAGATATCACTTTAGCTTTTCGGTCAAAATAACGGGCATGATTTCAGACCCAACAAGCGCACAACCCAATGGCTGCCCTGTAGACCACAATGCCCGTAAAACCGCTCGTGGTGAAGTCTCAAGCACTCCTAGCCTCAGCGTGGATGAAAACGGTCTTTGGCACGCTCGAGGGCATGATGAAGTGAAAACAGTGCTTCGCAGTAACAATGTCAAGCAAGCTGGGTTTGGTGCAGAATTGGTGGCGAAAATGCCCGCCAACATGCGCCCGCCCGTACTTCATCTCGAGGGTGAAGTGCATCATGATTTACGCCGTAAGACCGCGCGTTTTTTCACGCCCAATTACACCGACGCCAATTACCGCCCGATGATGGAAAAACTGTGCGCCGATCTGGTTGCGGACTTGGTTAAAAAAGGCAAAGCAGATTTAAGCAAAACTTCAATGAAACTGGCAGTCGAAGTTGCCGCGCAAGTGGTCGGTTTGACCAGCAGTCGCGTGCCTGGAATGGGCGCAAGGATTTCGGGATTGGTCAATTCACCAGATCAAAGTAAAATTTTTGAAGTCATCAAAGCCCGTTGGAATTTACTGGCATTCTTCTTTTTCGATGTACGCCCTGCTATCGCCGCACGGAAAAAACAACCGCGCGAAGATGTGATCTCGCACGTACTGAGTGAGGGTTACACACCGCCCGAGGTTTTGTCCGAATGCGTGACTTACGGCGCGGCAGGCATGGCAACGACCCGCGAATTCATTTGCGCCGCCGTCATGCACTTCCTCGAGCGCCCAAAACTCCGCGAACGTTTTCTGATTGCTGGTGAAACTGAACGCCATGCCATGCTCGGCGAAATTTTACGTCTCGAGCCTGTCGTCACCATGCTCGAGCGTCGCACCACCGAAAACCTCGAGGTTGAATCTGAAGGGCAGACCGTGACCATTCCGAAAGGCGCAAAAATAGCCGTGCATCTGGATAGCGCCAACGCCGACGAACGCACGGTTGGCGCGTGCCCGCACGATATTCGCACAGACCGCGAACTGCCCAAAGGTGTGCAAGCTGCCGTCATGAGTTTTGGTGACGGGCATCACCGTTGCCCAGGTAGTTTTATTGCCATTCAAGAAACCGATATTTTCTTGCAAAAGCTGCTGGCGTTGCCGACCTTACGGATCGAACGCCCAGCGACACTTGGTTGGAATGACACGGTCAAAGGTTACGAGTTACGAGATTTTATTTTGGCGGTTTGAAATCTGGGTGCAACAACAAGGGTGAGGCGTGCCTCACCCCTACGAACCAACGCATTTTGATAGACTCGAGGTATGCAACGCCTCCTCGAGATCATGCGTCAACTTCGCGCTCAAAACGGTTGCCCTTGGGATCAAGAACAAACCCATCAAAGCTTGCGCCCGTATTTGCTCGAGGAAGCTGCCGAGGCGGTTGACGCAATCAGTGTTGGCACGCCGCTCGAGGTGGCTGGGGAGTTGGGCGATGTGTTGTTGCAGGTTGCTTTTCACGCGGTGATTGCCGAGGAAACTGGCGATTATAGTTACGAAACCATCGAGAGTTCAATCGTCGAGAAATTGATTCGTCGGCATCCGCACGTATTTGGTGATGTGATCGCGCCAGATTCGGACACCGTCAAGAAAAACTGGGATGAAATCAAGAAACTCGAGCGCGAAGGTAAACCTGAACCACATCCTGCCGAGCGCGTCCCAAGGGCATTGGGCGCACTGGCTCGAGGGATTGAAATTCATAAGGCGCTTGGGGTGCAAAAGGGTTCTAAGGCAGAAGTTTTGGCAGCATTACAAAACGCCAGCGATGACGCGAATGGTGCGACGGATGTGCTCGAGGCGGTGATTGCTTGGACGCGAAGTCTCAAACAAAATCCTGAAGTGAACTTGCGTGAACGGCTCGAGCAAAAAATTTGGAGCGCGATTCATGAATCTCGAGCAACTTAAAAACAACCTGCAAACCCGCAAACGGCGCGAACTCGAGCTTCCAGAGTTCAGGCGTGCGGCGGTGCTTGTGCCCGTGGTGCTCGAGCCAGAACCGTATCTTGTTTTGACGGTACGAACCGCACATTTGCCGACCCACAAAGGACAGATTTCGTTCCCTGGCGGTTCGCTGCATGACCTCGAGACACCTATCGAGGCAGCTTTGCGTGAAGCCCATGAAGAAATTGGTTTGCAACCGAGTCTGGTGCAGGTGCTCGGAATGCTCGATGACGTTTGGACACCGCAAGGTTTTCATGTCACGCCCGTGCTTGGTTTGCTTCAGAAACCAACAACACTCGAGGCTGACCCAAACGAGGTTGCCCAGATTTTACATGTCCCGCTCGAGGAATTGCAGAAGGTCACACCCAGGCATGAACCTCGAAATTTACCACCCAATGCCAAACTGCCAAGCGACCCCAAAGCCTACCGCGCAAGGTCAAACGAAGTGCTGCATTACGACTGGCGAGGTTTTGACATTTGGGGCATGACGGCTTGGGTTATTTCAGATGTGCTCGAGTTGCTTTAGCTGCCTTCACAACGGATGTCTTCACCGAACCAACGGTTTGAAATTTTCTCGTAGGTGCCATCGTTCATTAAACCAATCAGGGCGCTGTTGATTGAACCCGTGACGGTGTTGTTACCTTTTGCGACCGCAATCGCAATGCGTTCGGTGAAAATAAGATCGCCGTGCTCGAGATCGGCTTTTGGATTGTTTTTAATGACATCCAGCGCGACAAATTTATCGGTGATCCAAACATCAATTTTGCCTGCAATCAAGTCACGCAACGCGTCGCTGTCTTTGGCATACCCTTTGACATCGTTTTTCAGCACGCCCGAAATTTTTAGCGCATTTTGCAAGTAGGTTGTCCCAACTTGTACTCCAATTCGTGTGCCCGGAAGCTCGAGAATGGTTTTTGGTCCATCGGACTTTGCCACGATCATGCCACCGGTGCAATAGTGTGGCACGGCGAAATCGACGGTTTTTTGGCGCTCTGGGGTGATCCCGTGCGAGGCGATTACAACGTCGAACTTGCCCTGTCTCAAGTCGGGCAGCAACTCGGTGAACGGCACGGTGCGCCACTGGGTTTTGACATCCAAACTCTTGGCAATGGCGTTGGCAAGGTCAACCTCAAAGCCCACAAGTTGCCCACTTTGCTTAAAACTAAACGGTGGAAACGCGCCGTCTGTTCCGATAATGATTGTGCCAGATTGATGAATCGTTAAATAATCTCTGCTTGCCGCAAACACTGCGCCCAGCACTGCCAACATCAAGATCGATGCGATTTTTAATTTCATGACGCCTCCCCTACCTTTGAGCCTCACTCCCGTATGCTCCAAGTTTGGTTGATCCTTCAAACCAGGCGAAATCATACCGAGTTTGAAGATGAACTACGAGGGGGCGTTTCTTCATGAAAAAGCAGATTTCACCAGTCGCCCTCATGAATCTGCGCTTTTGGAACATTGTCCAATGTGCAGTAAACTCGAGCCATGAAAATCAGTTTGATTGTGCTCGATAGTGTCGGCGTTGGCGAACTGCCTGATGCCGCCAAATTCTCGGCAAGCCTTGAGCATCCAACTGGCGACGCCGGTTCGCACACTATTAACCACGTCCTGGAAAATTCAAACCTGCAGTTGCCAAACCTCGAGCGACTCGGGCTGGGTTGGATTCCAACAGTTCAAGCGGCTCGAGTAAACAAACCAATTGGAGCCTTCGGACGGATGCGCGAGGTCAGTCTGGGCAAGGACACCAGCACCGGACATTGGGAATTCATGGGCGTGCAACTCGAGCATCCGTTTAAAACGTTTTATGACGGATTCCCGCCCGAAGTTATGGATGCCTTCGCCGCCGCCACCCAGCGCGGGTGGTTGTGCAACGCCGTGTACTCGGGAACGGATGTGATCCGCGATTTTGGAACCGCCCACCTAGAGACGGGCAAGCCAATCGTGTACACCAGCGCCGACAGCGTATTTCAGATTGCGACGCACGTTGATACAGTGCCGCTCGAACAGCTTTACGACTGGTGCCAGAAAGCCAGGGCTATTTTGCAAGGCGAGTTCGCGGTTGCCAGGGTGATTGCCCGTCCGTTCAAAGGTGTCCACCCGTTTGAGCGCGTCAACGAAGCCCGCAAAGATTTCAGCCTCGAGCCGCCCAGAACAGTCTTGGACGCGTTGTTTGAAGCCAAACTGGACGTGATCGGTTTGGGGAAAATTCCTGACATTTACGCGGGTCGTGGGTTTACCAAGAGCATTCACACCGACAACAATAGCGATGGTATTCAAAAAATGCTGGACGTGATGCGCTCGGGTTTTAACGGTTTGGCGTTTCTGAATCTGGTCGATTTTGACGCGAAATTCGGTCATCGGCGCGATGTGGCGGGGTATGCCAATGCCCTCAAAGAATTCGACAATGCTTTACCCGATATTCTCCAGGCTGTGCCCGAAGACGGCGCACTTTTTATGGTCAGCGACCACGGCAATGATCCAACTTGGTTTGGCACAGATCACACCCGCGAACACGCGATGCTGCTGGCGTTTAAGCCTGGAAAAACCAACATTAACCTTGGCGAGCGCAGCACTTTTGCCGATTTGGGCGCAACCGTTGCCGAGGCTTTGAAGGTCAAATGGGACGGTGTCGGCAACAGTTTCTGGCAGGAATTAAGCTAAAACCAGCCTAAAAGCGTGTACTTTACGAAACCTGCGATTTCTCGAGCCAGGGCAGGCAAGGCTTTTAGTCGGTCATGCGGCAAGTGCAAATCGGTATCGTAACGCGGTTCGCCGGAGCTGACCACAAAAGCTTGCAGTTTAAGCTGCGTAAACGTGGCTCGAGCACGCCTTGAATGTGATGGGGCAGTCACAACCAAGATCGTTTTCCAGCCGCGTTTCTTGGCTTCTTTTGCGACCGCCTCAGCTTCCATTCGGGTGTTTTGCACCCTTGGCAAGACAAAAATATCTGGGGCGTTCTTCGGCTCGAGGTTGGAAATTTCTTGACGGGTGGGCTGCTCTAAACTCACGCAATTCTCCCACAAGCCTGTCGTGTCCGAAATCGTGATGGTTGGCGCGTAACCTGCCTTCCAAAGCTCGAGTCCCTTGGTGGTTCTGGCAAGGCTCGAGGCTTCAAGATCGGTTGAGCCGCAATGCATACCGCCGCCCAAAATCACGATCACATCTGCTTTACTTGGCAGTTGGGTGACATCCAAAAACTGTTGAATCGGTTGCAAAAACGGCGTATAAATGCACACGATAAAAACAGTTGCAACGCAGATTGTAAGGACGTTAAGTATCCGTCGCGTCAAGGTATTTAAGCTCATGGCTAAACTGAGAACGGTCAGAACAATTGGAATAAACCATTTGGTTTCTGAATACACCAAACAGACCATCAAAGCCAACAACACACCGCTGATCAGACCGAGCATCAAATGCGCTTTCCAGTCATTGTTGCGTGCACTCGAGTTTGAAAACATTTCATTGCCCCTTGAGATTTTTGAATACCATACCTCGCCAAGGATGAGTCCGGCTTGAACTCGGCTCATTTGTTCAACTTGGACTTGAATTCCTGCCCTCGGCATGGTTTTGTGAAGGCATGAAGTTTACACTCGAGGCAGCATGACCGATCTGCGCACCCTGGTTTCCCAAGCTCGAGGAGGACGCGTGGTTCGCACGGGTTTTGTTGAGGGTGGATCGGTTGACCGTCGCGCCCTGGCTGCCGACGGCGTGCGTTTTGCTGTGCACGGCGGCTTCCCCGACCCGTCGCGCGTGGTTTACACCCTGTATCCAGAGCATATTCCCAACGTCGATGACCCCGTCAAAATCGTGCGACTCGAGGCAGATTTCGCGGAGAACACCGACGTTCAAGACATTCGCGTGGCAATCAATCTGCCCGACGAATTGCGCGGCGACATGCGCGAACAACACGGCATGTTCTTGGTCGCAACATTGCAAAAAGGACTCAAACAACTGCAAAGCTTGAGCACTTTGCGGGTTCAAGGGCGCGAACTCGAGCTTCAAATGGAGGTGCTGGACGCCAGCAACCTCGAACGCAGCGTCAAAACCCGCGAGGTGGTCGTGCCGAGCATGCGCGTGGACGTGGTCGGTGCCAAAGGTTTTGGCGTGTCAAGGGCGTATTTTCAGGCGGGCATCGAGGGCAAAAACGTGCGCATCAACGGGCAGGTGGCAAGCTCGAGCACCAGCATCCGCGAGGGTGATACCTTGGTTGCCGAACGCCTTGGACGCATCGAATTTAAACGCGTGATTAACGAAACCAGGCGCGGGAATTACAAACTCGAGTTGGAAGTCCATAAAAGCTAAGTTTTAGCGCGGTGTGGTTGGCACCACCACCGGTGCGGGCGTGCCCGCAGGTTGTTGCGTGGTCGTGATGGTTCTAACCCGCCTTCTGCGCCGACGCGTGGTTGTGGTCTGGGTGGTCGTGCCCGTGCCGTTGCTTACCCCTGTGCCATTTTGATTTTGCGTTGTCACCACAACAGGTGGTGGCGCTGGCGGAGAGGGCATGTACACCGTGCGACTGGTTTTATTGCCCACCGCATCAAAAGCCTCAATCACAATAATGCCGCGCCGATTGCGGTTGACCACGGCATAAAAAGGTACTTTGGCAGACGGTGCAATGTTCAGCGCCTCACCGTTCACCAGCACTTTTTTGACCTGCATGTTGTCCTCAATCGAACCTGTGACCGCCACCGTCCGGGAAAGCGAATCGAGGTTTTCGACATTGATCGTTGGTTTTTTGGTGTCCCGTGTGATGTTGATTTCGGTGGTGCTCGAGTGACCGTGAATGTCCACCGCACGCACCTCATACGCCGCTTTTTGCGAACTTAAAGACGTGGCAATAAACGAGAATTTCACCAGCTTGCGCCCGCGTTGATCCTTAAATTTAGGGTCAACCATCAAATCGCGCTCACCGTTCACCACGACCTTTAGCACCCCAGCGTCATCCCAGGCGTAACCTTCGACCTCGAGCTTTTCGGTTTGGGTGACTTTGCCATCGCGTGGTTTGACAATCACGATTTGTGGCGCGATCGAATCGACATCGCGGGTACAGCCAACAAAGGCGAGTCCAGCAAAGCAGGCAAGGAAAAAACGCTTTAACACCTGAACAGTATAGACGCTCGAGGTTAAGAATGTTCTCATAGAAACATTAAGTTCGATTGGTTTTCTTCTCTTCACCCAAAACACTGCTAATCAAACTCGAGGCAAGACTTAACAGCACGCTGGCGACCAATGCGGCGAAAAACCCACCAGTCTCGAGTTTGGTATAATTGGCGACCAGCAGCAAAACCACGGCGTTCACAACGAAACTGAAAAGTCCAAAGGTCAAAATATTGAATGGCAACGTCAGCAAAAGCAGCACTGGGCGCAGGACCGCATTGGCAAGTCCCAACACCGCGCCAGCGATCAAGTAATCCCCAGCGCCGCCGCTCGAAAAGTAAATAAGACTTGGGAAAATGGCACTGACCACGTACAAAGCCAGGGCGTTAATCAAGGTGCGCCACAAAAATCTTGTCATGACCGATCTCCTTTTTGATCTCGAGCAATTAAATCTGCGTCACTTAAAGCTGGTGGCATGGTTTCGTTGGGCATTAAAATCCAACCAGTTCGGGGCCGTCATCGCCGGCCAGCGTCGGGCCGCTCCCAAGCGGCCCGAGCTCCCGAGGGCCACGCAGGGGCCCCTTCGAGGCCCAGGGGGAGTGAGCGC
>JANMUC010000426.1:0-1477 GCA_031391225.1 Deinococcales bacterium | reverse complement strand
TATCCAGGCAAAAGCGACAACTTGTACCGCGTTAAAGTTGGTTTAATCCGAATTCATACGATGGATGACGACGGCAACGGCTTGACGCTTCGTTACGTAAAACCAGGTGAATACTTTGGCGAGGAAAGCTTGGCGCAAGTCGAACGCGAGTACTTTGCCGAAGCAGTCACTGACTCAAGCGTTGAAGTCTTCAACCCGAACTCGATGGGTGCAGAATTGACCCTTGATGTCACTGTGCAACTGGCAAAAGCCTTGAAACGCAATTACCAAAGCATTTACCGTCTGGCAGGCAAACGTCTGCGCTCGAGGATTGCTTCTGAGTTGCTCGAGCTTGCCACGACTGCACTTGCCAGCCAGAAACCAGATGGCATGATGATGGTTTTTGCCACGCATGACGAACTGGCTGCCGCCGTCGGTAGCGTGCGCGAAACCGTGACCAAAGTTGTCGGTGAACTCAGCCGCGAAGGTGTGATTGACAGCGGTTACGGCAAGATTACCTTGCGTGATCCAAAAGCTTTACGCGCCATTGCCAACGAATAAAACTCATCGCTCACCTCACATCCCCAACGTCTTGACCATAAAATGCACCTAGCGGGCATGGTCGCCCTTCTCTCCTCTGGAGAGAAGGGAGTTTTTTTGTCAAGAAATTGGGGCTTCTAAGCCATTAATGTCGCTTAAAAAGGCGCATTGCTGTGAGTGGCTTCTCGAGATACACTTCTAGACGTTAAGATTGCAATCTCGAGCCTCAAAAAACTCGAGCTTCAACACGTCAACTTATGGGTGGAAATAAAAACTCACCTTAAGATATTAGGAGGAATTCATGCGTTCAGACAGAATCAAAGACGGTCCACAACAATCACCCGCTCGAGCCATGCTTAGAGCTGTGGGGCTAGAAGACAAGGATTTCAAAATTCCGTGGGTTGGCATTGTCAACACCTGGACTGAAGGAATGCCGTGCAACTTTCACCTGCGCGACTTGGCGGTGGATTTAAAAGAAGGCTGCAAGGAAAATTTTATTCACCCTTTTGAATTTGGTGCGCCCGCCATTTCGGACGGTATCAGCATGGGAACGCCTGGGATGCGCTCGAGTCTTGTTTCTCGAGAGGTCATTGCTGACAGCGTGGAGTTGATTGCACAGGGGTATATGTATGACGCCATGGTGGCGCTGGTCGCCTGCGATAAAACCAATCCAGGCGGCGCGATGGGTTTGATTCGTTCGGGTGTGCCAGGGCTGGTCTTGTACGGCGGCAGCATCGCTCCAGGCAGATTGGACGGTAAAACCCTGACCGTGGTCAGCGTCTTTGAAGCCGTTGGTCAACACGCGGCAGGTAAAATTGATGACGCGCAACTCGAGCGGGTCGAACGCGCCGCGATTCCTGGCGCTGGTGCGTGCGGCGGTCAGTACACTGCCAACACCATGAGCATGGCGCTCGAGGTGCTGGGACTCTCCCCCATCGGTTACAACTCGATTCCTGCC
>JANMUC010000424.1:0-12078 GCA_031391225.1 Deinococcales bacterium | reverse complement strand
CGGCATCGGCGGCGGCGTCAAGGTCGGCGGTTTCATCCACAACCATGCCGTCTTTACCGCCAAGCTCGAGCGTCACGCGTTTGATCCAACGTTGTCCTGGTTGGACTTTGGCGGCTTCGGCATTGATCCATAATCCCACGTTTTTTGATCCCGTGAAGTTGATAAACCGTGTTTTTGGGTGTTCGACCAGGGTCTTGCCAACCACTTCGCCCAATCCTGGCAAAAAGTTGATCACGCCTGCGGGCAATCCAGCCTCGAGCAGCACTTCCACAGCCCAGGCTGCGACCACACCCGCATCTTCGGCGGGTTTGACGATCATGGTGTTGCCTGCAACGATGGGCGCGGCGGCTTGCCCCAAGAAAATAGCCAGCGGAAAATTCCAGGGCGTGATGCTGACGCCAACACCGAGCGGAATGTACTCGGCGTGATCGCGCTCGCCAGGCATTTGAAAAGTCTCAATCGGTTGGCAGTGAATCAAGGCTTGACGGGCGTAATACTCGAGGAAATCAATGGCTTCGGCGGTTTCGCCCTCGGCTTCGGCAAAGTTCTTGCCAATCTCGAGGGTGAGAAGCGCGTTGAACTCGAGTTTTCTGGCTTTGATGATGCTGGCGGCTTTCACGAGCACGCCAACTCGAGTCTCGAGCGGTGTGTGCTTCCAGGTTTCAAAGGCTTTCCAAGCGGCTTGTAGCGCCAGCAAAGCATGGTCTTGGCTGGCACTCGAGGTACGTCCAATCAGTTGACTTGGTTTGCACGGGTTAAGGCTCGAGATTTTCTTTTCGGTGGTAATGCGTTCACTGCCAATAATCAACGGGTAATCCCGCCCAAGCATGGAACGGACTTTCTCGAGTGCTGCCTCGTAATCTGCGCGGTGAGTGGGTTGCGAATAATCAGTGTAATTTTCTGGGGCGTAGGTTGGTAAGTTCATAAACGTCCTCAATTCTGTTTGACGCGACTCATCCAATAAAATGGATCGCGTTTTTGATGGGCAATCGCATAAATGAAGATGGCGTCAGGATCAATTGAATAAAAAATAAAATAGGGTTGTTTTGAAATCAGTGCGCGGCGAATAGGTGGCATCACTTCTGGGAATGCTTCTGGAAACTCAAGAATGTCCATCAGCCGTTCCTGAAAGGCTGTATTGAATTGACGGGCAAGTCCAGGTGAAATGCCGCGCAGATGCTCTTGAATTTTAAAAAGTTCAACTTCCGCTTCAATTTCAAAGGCGACGTTCAAGTTCATCTAGGACTTCCTGAAGCGGTACGGTTTTGCTTTTTCCTGTTTTGACATTTTCGATTCTTTGATTGACAACTTCAAGCCAATGCTGATCAAATTCTTCGGTGGTTGGATGCTCGATTTCCTCGAGAAAATGTGCCAACGCAACCCGTTCTTCGCGGCTTAATTCGAGTGCTTTCGATTGCAATTCTGCTAGGCTCATAGGTTCTATTTTGCTCCTTTTTTACTTAATTTCAAGTTATTTGTCTTCTATCCTTGAAATAAGCCGCGCAGCACGAAGGCAATGTTCGCTGGGCGTTCAGCAATTCGCCTCGAGAAGTACGCGTACCAATCTTTGCCGTAAGGAATGTATGCTCGAACATTAAATCCTTCCTGCGCCAAACTTTTTTGCAAATCGCGGCGAATGCCGTACAACATTTGAAACTCGAATTGACTGAGCGGAATCTTGGATTTTTCGACAAAAATCTTCACGTCTTTAATAATGCTTTCGTCGTGCGTGGCAATGGCAGTGTGGTTTCCAAGCTCGAGGTTGCGATACACCAGGCGGCGGTATTGATGGTCAACCACGGCTTTCTCTGGGTAGGCTTGGTCTTCAGGCTCGAGGTACGCACCCTTCACGATGCGCAAATTGGGTTTCAGATCACTCAGATTCTCGAGGTCTTTTTCACTGCGGCGAAGCATGGCTTGCAAAACCAGTCCAACGTTGTCAAACTCGCTGCGCAAAGTACGGAACACTTCAATGGTTTTTTCAACCCGAGGGCTGTCTTCCATGTCGATTCGCACGAATGCACCGCTTTTTTTGGCGAGCGTCAAAATCTTTTTGGCATTCTCGAGTGCCAGTTCTGGGTTAATGTCCAACCCCAATTGCGAGAGTTTGATGCTGGCGTATTTTGGGTAGGGTTTCGCCTCGAGCGCGTCAAAAATGCTGAGGATTTCGGCGGTAAAACCGTTCGCCTCGGCGTCAGAATTGACCATTTCGCCGAGCAAATCCAGAATACCGTGCACCTTGTCCTGCTCGAGTTTTTCGACGGCTGCCACAGCATCATTTAAGCTTTCACCTGCAACGAAGCGTGAAACTGCGGCTTTGGCACGGTCATGAACTAAGTTTTTGATGGTGTTGTTGCCTGATACGCCAAGCACAGCCGAACGGTACAAACGGTCAAAATTCATCATGGTCTTTCTCCTTCGTGGTGTTTAATCCAAATCCCATTGGTCACGTTTGGTTTTGAGCGCAGCTTTGAGGTTTTCAACGGTCAGCAAGCCAAAATCGTGAACGTGCGCCCTGGCAGTTTGTTCGGACAAATCCGCGTTGTGCGTTTCGATTGCCGCCAGAATCTGATGATGGCTCGAGCGTGTGATGGCGTCCTGCATGTATTTGGCGGTCAGCAATTTTACCCGAATGATGCTTTCGGCAAGTCCACGCAAGACCGCCACCAGGGTTGGATTTTGGCTGGCTTGGGCAATGGCGTTGTGAAACTCGAGGTCGGCTTGAATTTGGGCGTTGTAATCGTTCGCTGGGCAAGTCTCGAGTTTTTCGAGTGCATTTTTCATGGCGCGAATGTCGTCTGAACTGGCGTGGCTGGCGGCTTCGCGGGCGGCAAGCCCATCCAGAACTTCGCGCACTGCGTAAACGTGTTCAACCTCGAGTGCATTGACGGCGCGAACTTTTGCGCCCTTATTGGCTTCGATTTCGACCAGACCATCTTGCGCCAAGCGCTGTACGGCTTCACGCACGGGGGTTCTCGAGACGCCCAAACGTTTTGCCAGGGCAATTTCGGCAAGTCTTGAACCACTGCCGAGTTTGCCCGTTAAAATCTCGAGCTTGAGATGATCGTAAACCTCGTGACGCACAAGGGTTGGACGGGCAAAAGATTTATTTTTAGCCTCGAGTTGGGGCTTGACTGGTGACATTGTATACAGTATACAAGAATTTTGAGAGAACATCGAATCGCCGCTTACCATTCCAGTCAGAAGTTTGTGGCAACTCGAGTTTTAAACAGTCTCAGCTCGAAGATTGCACGTCTGTCACTTCATCGTCTGGGGTCATACCGTCCCATAAAAACCTTGAGAAAAGCGGTTCATTTTCGCTCGTGCGGGTCGTTCTGGCAATTTTTAAGCGCGTATTCAACTCTTGGCGTTTATCAAAAACAAAACACGTGCCTTCATAATCCTCGTGGGCATCTTGCACTTGGGCAAAATAATTGATGATTCCACCCTCGAGCTGCATGATCTGAATGCCTTTTTCGCTCAGCCAAGCGCTGGTTTTTTCGCAGCGAATGCCGCCCGTGCAGTACATCGAAACGGTTTTGTCTTGCCAATTTAAGAGATTGCTTTCAATGAACGCCGCAAAGTCCCTGAAGTTGTCCACACCAGGGTTGATCGCACCCTTAAAATGTCCGAGAGTGTACTCGAAGGCGTTGCGGTTATCGATCAACACCACATCCTCACGTTTGATGAGTTCGCGCCACTCGAGCGGCGAAACGTCCGTGCCGTGGTACTTGCTGGCATCGACGCCTTCAATGCCCAGCGCCACAATTTCGGGTTTCAGACGAACTTTTAATTTCTTAAAAACCTGATCGCGGCAGGCGGTGCGCTTGTACATCAAACGCTGGAATCGCGTGTCCGTTTCCAAACCATCACGCACAATTTGCAACGCCTCTTTAGTGCCGCAAAGCATTCCGTTGATGCCTTCACTGGCAACCAAAATACTGCCCAGAACCCCAGCGCCAGCGCAGAGTTTCTCGAGCGTACCGATCAACTCTTCAGGGTTTTGAACGGGAACGAAACGGTAAAAGGCATCGTGGAACAAATCAGACACGGGCTTATGCTACGACGGACTTCAAAAATTTTGAAGGGCTTTTAGGTATGCTTTGGGACATGAACGATTACTTTCAAACCATTGCCCAACTGATCGAATTTGAGATGTGGTGTAACGACCAAGCCATGGAGTTCCTCGCGAAACTATCGCCACAAGAACTCGAGCGCGATTTTGGTTTTGGACTGCGAACGCTGCACCACACCATGTTTCATATTGCCAACGTGATGCGAACCTGGAGTCTGCAAGTTAAACCTGAAATTGAGCGGGTCGAACCGTTGCCGTACAACAAAAACTCGAGTTTGCAAGACATTCGCCTGCTGCTCGAGGAAGTGGGTCAGGCTTGGTTGTTGGCGGCTCGAGCCTCACACGATTTGGGTGTTCTCGAGCGTGATCGACGGTTGCATCAAGTGTTTCATCTGGTCACCCACGGCACGCACCACCGAGGGCAGTTGCTCAGCATGGCGACCATTTTGGGATATGACCAACCGTTTGAAGGTGGGGATTTTGGCGGTTGGTCAAATCAGTAAAATCTCGAGCGCAGATTAAATTAGCTTCAAGTGGTTTATGGCTGCATCCACCTCGAGTTGCCAGTCGGTGTGGGCAATAAAGGGTTTAAAACCCATTGCATGATTGATTTTCAGCATTGGACCATTGCTGTCGGCATTGCCCGTTCGGATTTGATTAATCTCAGGGCGCTCAGCTAAGACTTTCTCGAGCATTGCTGCTTTAAGCCATTTTCCCAAGCCCTTGCCACGGTAGACAGGGTTGACGCCAGTGCCCCACTGTCCAAGAATGTGAGGGCGGTTGGGTTGCCAACCCGTTTCACTAAAGCCAGCAAAATGCCCAGTGCTATGTTCTTTAACCACTGCCAAGCAACGTTGCCAACCGCCAGCCTTGCGTTGATGCTGCCACTGCAATAATTTCTCAACCGTGGTTTTGTCATCATTGATCTCGAGTTCGCCGCGCGGTGCGGTGTTCATGACATCGAACAACTCGCAAAATTTCTCGAGTTCGTCTTCAGGATAATCACCTGTGTAAAACACCAACTCGAATTCGTCATTGGGCGCGTTCGCAATCCAAGATTGCAACATGGCTCGGTCTAGTTTCTCGAGCAGTACGCGGTTGGTATGGTTTTCGATGCCGCGTTTTGCCCCGATTTTTTCGGCAAATGCCGCTCCCGATGGGATGCGTTCGCTGGTGCCGAAGATCAAGATCGTGCGATTCTCACGTTTGGCAACGCGTAAAACGTGCTCCAATAACTTTTTGCCCAATCCCATGCGCCTAAATTCAAACAGCACCGAAATCTCTGACCAACACAGGTGCATATTTGTTCCCTCGAGTTCAAATCCCAAGTCGCCGTATGCGACGGCGCGATCTTCTTGAAAATAGGCAAAGGATTCGACGTTCACATGCTTGGGTATGTTTTTCCAATCGGCAAGGCGTTCCTCGAGCGGGATGGGCGGGTCTTCTGGAATGCGTTCAAAGCATTCCAAGTTAAAAAGGGTATTGAGGGCGATAGCGTCCGAATCGCTGAGGTTGCGTAAATCTAGCGTTCTATACTCGAGTTCTGTCATTACAGGCATAAAATCCTCCAAAGGTTTTGCAAAAGTTTAGGCTCGAGCTTAAAAATTCACATCGGCATCTTGGCGTATTGGTATTGGTCTTCGACAAACCTTAACAAAACCTCGAGATGCCCTGCGCTTGACTGGCGTAATCTGTGTTTATGGACGTGAACTCATCTCCCTTAATTTTGGTCGTCGAAGATGAACCGCACATCGCACAAGTGCTCGAGGGTTATTTGCGCCGCGATGGTTTCAGAACCGAAGTTGCCAACGACGGTTTGAAAGCCGTGCAGTTGCACCGTGTTGCCAAACCAGATTTGGTGCTCTTGGACGTGCAGCTTCCTGGCATGGATGGTTTTGAGGTTTTAAAGAAAATCCGTGAGGAACGACCCACGCCCGTCATCATGGTCACGGCAATGGCGGAAGACTTGGACAAACTGCTTGGGCTTCGCATGGGCGCAGACGATTACGTGGTCAAACCCTTCAGCCCGCTCGAGGTGGTGGCTCGGGTCAAAGCGGTTTTGCGCCGCACCGCCCAAGCGGCTCCGGTTTTACAACCCGTTCGCATTGGGTCGCTCGAGGTTGATCCGATAGGCTTGGTGGCGCGGGTGCATGGCTCACGCCTGGATTTAACCCTGACCGAATTTAAGTTGCTCGAGCATCTGGCGCGGAACACCAACCGCACCTTTTCTCGTACCGAACTGCTCGAGGCTTGCCTGCCAGATTCGGACGCGTTGGAACGGGTGGTGGATGCGCACCTTGGGAACTTACGCAAGAAACTCGAGAAAGCAGGCGCAGGCGGCGTGCTCGAGACGGTGCGCGGCGTTGGTTACCGCGTTTGGCTCGAGGCATAAATTGTCATGAATCGTCTTTGGGTGCGCCTTTTGTTTTCGATGCTTGCGGTGGGTTTTGTCGCGGGGGTTGGGCAATGGTTTGTGATGGGTTATTTGGTGTACGCCTTTTCCAACAATGTTTCAAAAACGGACACCAAAACCATTTCTGACATCTTGCAAAAAACCATCCAAAAAGTCTCGCTCTCTGACAACGAAACCTGGATTTTAATTGTGTTTGCCTTCGCTAGCATCATCGTGGCGTTGTTCTCGGCAATTCTCATCTCGAGCCGAATTGCGCGTCCGTTGTGGGCGGTTTCCAAAGCCGCGCAGCAGGTCGCCGAGGGCGAATGGGCGGCTCGAGCCAGTGTGCACAGTCGGGCAACCAGGGGCAATTCTGAAACCGCCAGGTTGGTCAGAAATTTTAATACGATGGCAGATTCTCTCGAGCGCTTGGAGGTTGAACGCACCGCCAGTGTCGCCGCCATTGCCCATGAACTTCGCACGCCATTAACGGTTTTACGAGGTCGGCTCGAAGCCATCCGCGACGGGGTACTCGAGCTTGACAGTGCGGAATCAACATTGTTGGTGCAACAAGTCGAGTTGCTCTCGAGGTTGGTGAACGACCTTCGCACCCTGTCACTGGCGGAGGCTGGAAAATTATCGTTGCAACTCCAAACCATTGACCTGGCAGGTTTAACCCGCAGCATCGTCTCAAGTTTTGAAGCCAGGGCGGGCGAAAAAGGCGTGCATCTCGAGGTTGGCACCCCAGATTTTCTCGAGGTCAAGCTTGACCCGAACCGTTACCATCAAGTGCTGGGCAATTTGCTCGAGAATGCGCTTCGTCACACGCCCGAAGATGGTTTTGTGCGCGTCAACTTGGAGGCTCGAGAACTCAGCGCCGAATTGACCGTGCGCGATTCTGGCGTTGGCATTCCAATAGATGCAATCGAGCAAATCTTTGAACGCTTTTACCGCGTGGACAGCTCGAGAAACCGCGCCTCTGGTGGATCGGGTTTGGGTTTAGCCATTGTCCGAGCCGTGGTTGAAGCCCACGGTGGCATCATTCTGGCTCGCAACGCCCAAGGCGGCGGCGCAGAATTTCGGGTCAGTTTGCCGCTCGAGGGGGCTGCACAACTGCCACTTCGGACGCGACCAAGTTTAAAACGCAAAATCATCTCTCTAAAACCCAACAATACCGATTTTGAAGATCAAATTCTCTCGAGCATCACGTATTTGCTGCTGGGTTTACCGTTTGGAATTTTGTACTTTGTGGTCTTGATTGTTGGCTTTGCTCTGGGTATCCCGCTTGTACTGATCTGGGTCGGTTTACCCATACTTTATGCCACGTTGATTATTGCTGGTGGTTTTGCTCGATTTGAACGATGGTTGCTCGAGGGACTGCTGAGCCGTACTGTTCCTTACGAGAGCGAAGTGCGTTCAGCGAAAACCTGGCTTGGTCGTTTCTGGCAACACCTGTCTGCGTTCAGCACTTGGAAAGAAATCACTTACCTGATCCTCAAATTTCCGTTTGGTTTGATCTCGAGCATCATCACCATTGTGCTGCTTTCCTTGGATGTTGCGCTGGTGCTTTCACCAGTGTTGCTCTTAACAAAATTAGATTTACCAATTCTTCAATTTGATGTTTTAAAATTCAGAATCGATTCGCTCGAAAATGCTGCGATTGCCTTTGCCATTGGTGTGGCGCTTACTTTTATTTCCATTCCCTTAATCAATGGCTTGGCTCGAGTCAACGCCGTTTTTGCCCAAATCATGCTGTCCAATGTGGTTCGCAAACCCCGCCAAGACACCATGCTCGAGATCAGGTCACAAAATGTTCAACTTTAAAACCAGTACACTGCAAAGAATGACCGTAGACCCTGACATTCGCAAACGATTCGACCAAACTTTTATGCAGCTTCTTGCCGCCGTGCGCGTCGAAGTACTCGAGGCTCAACCACCCGCTTTTGCCGCGACCAGCGAAGTCGCCAAAATGTTTTTTAGAGAATCCCAAAAAAGCGTCTTGCAAGACTTGGCGCAACTCACCGCCGCCTGGAATTCCAGCGAGCTCGATTCAAACGCCGTCACTCGAGCTTTCAAAACCCTGGAAGACATGGGACTCGAGAATGCCAAGGAACGCATTGCCAAATTGCGTGAACTCGAGACGATGACGCAGTGAAAATGTAATTTAGGCATTACAAAAACAATTTAATCGTGGTGATGCCCGTCGTGCGAATGCCCATGCTCGAGTTCATCGGGTGTGGCATCACGAATCCCAACGACTTTGACTTCAAACTCGAGCTCTTGCCCTGCCAGTGGGTGGTTGAAATAGACCAGCACTTGATCGCCTTCGATGGCAAGCACGTTAAAACTGATCGGGTTGCCTTCACTGTCCTCGCCCGAATAGGTTTGTCCAATCTCGAGTTCGGTGTCAAAGCTTGACATTGGAATGTTCTGCATTCCTTCTTCGTCAAACTCGCCGTAACCTTCATGTGGTTCGACCTTGACGGTTTTGCTCATCCCAACGCCTAAACCATTTAAAGCATTCTCGAGTCCGACCACGATGTTGCCGTGTCCGTGAAGGTAGGAGAGCGGTTCGCCTTCACTGGCGTCAATCACGTCGCCTTCGACCCGCAACTTGTACTCTAGGGCAACGACTTTGTCTTTTTGAATGTTCATGAAACTCCTATCGCACCGAATGGTGACTTCAGGAGTTTAGCAGACTATTTAAAAATTCTTTAGGGTGTACTGTCACGCAGCAATTCGCCCAGCCTCGAGACGCACCGCGCGTATTTTTTCGCGTATCCACCGTGTTTGTAAGACTCGAGAAACAATTCGGAAATTTCGCAACCGCTGGCGGCAAAACGAATTTCGCGGTCATAAAGTTTATCAACAAAATGCACAAACCTGAGCGCATCGTCTTGCTTCTTGATTGGGCTTAAACCCTTCACAAACACGCCTTCTAAACCCTCAAGCAAACCGACATAACGAATCGGGTGAAGTTGCTCCAGATGGGCGTTTAAATCTGTGAACGATGTTAGGGTTTTGACGCCGTCAAAAGCTTGAAATTGTTGCTCGAGTTTCGCGTCAGTTAACGGATGCGGTGCGCTTAAACCCTCGCGGTGACGGTAATCTGGACCGTCAACCTTTAAGCCCTCGAACCTGTTAGCGATGCTTTGAATCTCGCGTTTGAAATCGTCCGCGTTAAACCGTCCCTCGCCCAGTTGGTTGGGCAAGGTATTAGAGGTTGTAACCACTCGAGTGCCATTTGGGATCAAACGCCCGAAGAACATGGCGACCATAAGTGTATTTCCCACATCGTCAAGCTCGAATTCGTCGAGGCAAATCAGTTTGTATTTTGAAAATGCTGCTACCGCTTTTTCCATGCCAAGCGCTCCGATGGTGTAGACCAATTCGGCAAAACTCAAAAAGACTTTGTCGAGTTTGGATTCAAACCAGGTGGCTGCCAGGAGGTGGGTTTTACCCACACCAAAACCACCATCAAGATACAGACTGGGGCTGATTTCGGGTTTTTTAAATAATTTAAAACCTTTGCGCGGCACACCTTTGAGCACAAAACGCATCAGCCGTTCTTTGGCGGCTTCTTGCGAGGCAAACGCAGGGTTGGGCTGATAATTCGAGAACCGCACGCCCGCAAAACGCGGCGGTGGCATGAACGTCTCGAGCAGGCGCACTGGGTCAACGGGAGCGTTGCGTTCTCTCAGGTCAACAATTTGCGGGTTTAAAACCTGTCGCATGACGCTCGAGGCTAACATGCGAGGCAGGGTTCTAACGTTCACCAAGTGGGGGACTGGTTTGATCCGTCCGAACCAGCATCCAAATTTGCCGTATCGCACCAACATGATAGGCAACGTGCGAGGTATTGCTCATCAGCAAATTGAGTAATTTCGGATTCCATTCGGTACTGCTTGCAATCAAGGTTTTTAAAGTCTCACATTCGGTCTGAATGGCGGTTTTTAAAACCTCCCACTGTGCCGCATCAACGCTCGAGGTCTTCCATGCCAAGCTCCAATCGGGTTGCGGTTTCTCGAGCTTGCTCCAGGCATTCACAACGTTGATCACATAACGCAGGTGCTCGCAGTGCGCGGCGATGCTCGAGCGACCAGATGCAGGCAGTTTTGAGGCTGTGGCGGCATCAATTTGCGTCAGGGTTGGGTTTAAACCGTCAAACCAACCTTCACCAGTCTTGGCGTTCAGGGCTTCGTCAAAATTCTCGAGCAAGACGACGTTCAAGGCTTCAATGTTCATAACTTGAGTCTAGGGTTAAAACGTTGCGATTGTATGACGTTTTAAATTCTGCCCAGCGCCATCAATCGGCTGGGCGCAAGATGTTCCGCGCCTCTGGTTTCTTGGCTCAAGCCAACCATGCGGGTGTTTTCGGGCAACTGAATAAAGCTCGCGCTGGCAATAAACGCTTCGAGCGGCACGGCTTTCGGGTCGCACTCGAGGAATGCCCAGGCTTGCCAAACACAACCCTCACTTGCATTTCCAAAGGCGTGAGCCAGCAACATTTCAAACTCGTACCTGATCACTCGAGCCAAGGCGGGTTTGGCTGGCAGGGTTTTGATGCGTTCAAAAATGGAACGCTCGAGCGTTTCGGGTGGAATTTTTTGTGGTACGGCTTGAGAAACTCGAGCAATAATATCAGCATCTTCTAGAACCTCTTCGGCTTCACTGAACGCTTGCCCGAACAACGGCAGCGAATCCAAACCCATTGACTCGAGCACCGAAGCCAAAATTACATCCCTGGAATCGGTTCTAACGCCGTGCTCGAGCCGATCATTTAAAGCATCCATCACTTGCTTTGCCAGCAGCTCGAGGGTTTGAAGATCAGATGGCTCGAGATTTCGCGGTTGATAATCGAACACGCAAACCGTGCCAATGTTGAAACCCTCGGGTGTGGTCAGTGGCATTCCCGCATAAAAACGCACGCCAAACAAGGTTACGGGCAAAATGTCGTTCACGCGATCATCGAGTTGGGTGTCGGGAATGCAAAGCACACCATCGCCCAGAATCGTGTACTGACAAAACGAGTTTTCACGCATGTTGTACGGAAAGTCTGCTCCGACCGCCGCCTTAAACCAGTGGCGTTCCTGGTCGATCAAACCGACCATCGCAATTGGTACGTTTAAGAGTCCAGCAGTCAAACCAGCGAACTGATCGAATACAACTTCGCTTGGCGTGTCCAGCACTGCATAACGCTCGAGTTCTGCAAGACGGGCAATTTCATTTACGGGCATTGGGGCTATCATTCGGACCACTCTCCTAGCGCGGCTTTTAATTTTTGCAACCCCAGACGCAAGCGGGTTTTGATCGTACCGAGCGGAATTCCAGTACGGGTGGCAAGCTGAGAATGCGACAAACCTTCAAAGTAAGCCAGTTCAATCAAGCCGCGCTCCCCAGGCTCGAGGGATTCGAGCGCTCGAGACACTGTCACTTGTTCCAAGCGGTCATCGTCACGCTCAAGGGGGTACCGCTCGAGTTCACCGTCTTCGAGCATCACCGTTTCTTGCGTGGAACGTCGTCTGATCGCATCGACGGTGCTGTGATGCGCGATGGTCATGACCCAAGTGCTGACCGCACCCTTGAGGCTCGAGTAATCCAGGGCTTTTTG
>JANMUC010000407.1:0-5129 GCA_031391225.1 Deinococcales bacterium | reverse complement strand
CGACAGCGGAACCTCGGGTTTCTCGACCAATTCTTTGATGCGCCCAGAATCATCGAGCACCGCCACACCAAATTCTTTGGGATTTGGCACGCTGACCAATGGAATCACCGCGTCATAACCACCGGTTTTGAAGGCTTCAACAAACCTCGAGATTCCGTGCTCAAAAAGATTATCGCCCAAAAAGACGCAAAAATCTTCGCCGTTCAACCACTGCGCAGCCTGCTTGACTGCGTGTGCCGTGCCAAGTTGCTCAGTTTGAAGGATGTAAGACAATTTCACGCCCTCAACTTCGAGCGACTCTTTCTCGAGTGCCGCACGAACCAGATCGGAAACAATCAAGCCAATTTCGGTGATGCCTGCCTCGCGCAATGCCTCAATGGCATAGACAATAATGGGTTTGTTTGCCACATTGAGCAGTGGCTTTGGAATGGTGTAGGTTAATGGGCGCAAACGAGTCCCCAGACCAGCCGCTGGAATTAAACCTTTCATGAAGACCTCCGATGATCAAAACTATCATGCAATAGATGTTAAAATCCTAAGTTGTGAGTTTTGAAAAAAAGATTTTCATTACGGGTGGGTCTGGGCGGCTGGGTTCAAGCTTGATCCCACTCTTGAAAGCCACAGCGTGGACGGTAGAAGCGCCATCCAGCTCGAGCGTTAACATTCTCGAACTGTCAACCCTCCCGCAGTTTCTCGAGGCATTTAAACCCAATGTGGTGCTTCACCTTGCAGCGTATACCGACGTCGCCAAAGCCGAACAGCAAAAGGATTTGTGCTGGAAGATAAACGTTGAAGGCACACGAAACGTCGCTCGAGCAGTTGACCAAATCGGTGCACGAATGGTTCATATTTCCAGCGATTACGTTTTTGACGGCGAACGCGGCAATTACCTCGAATCTGACACGCCCAACCCCAGCAATTATTACAGCCTGACCAAAGTGGTCGCCGAAGAGGCAGCTCGAGTCGCAAAAGATGTTTTGATTGTGCGCACCAGTTTTAAAGAATCTGTTTGGCGTTACCCGATGGCGTTCGTGGATCAATTCACCAGCGCCGATTTTGTGGATGTGATTGCTGAGGAACTTTGTTTGTTGCTTGAGCATCTTGAATTGGTTCAAACCCAAGTTCTGAATCTCGTCACTGAACGCAAAAGTGTTTTTGAACTGGCATCACGTCGCAACCCAACACTTCAGCCAGGCTCGAGACTTGATGCCAAAGTGCACATTCCACCAGATGTGAGCTTAAATATTGCTCAGTGGCAAGAACTCAAGAAATCATTCAAACTTGCTTAACCAAAGCGAAATCTGTATTATTTGCAGCGCAAAGCTCGAAAGGTATGTTCATGTTTAGTAGCATTCTGGTCACAGGCGGTTGTGGATTTATTGGCGCAAACTTTGTTCGTTTGCTGCTCGAGCGCGGTTATCGCAAGATTGTGGTGCTCGACAAACTCACCTATGCTGGACGGCTCGAGAATCTGGCTGGCGTGAATGTGCCAGTTGTCGTTGGCGACATTGCCAACCTCGAGTTGGTGCGTCATGTTTGCCAAAGCCATCAGGTTGACCTGATCGTCAATTTTGCCGCCGACACCCATGTTGATCAAAGCATTCTGAATCCTTTTGTCTTCACCGAAACCAATGTACGCGGCACGCATGTGTTGCTCGAGGTTGCCAGAGAACTGGGGATTCGTTTTCATCAGATCAGCACCGATGAAGTCTACGGCAGCATCGAGGGCGACCATCACAGCGTCGAAACTGATCCGCTTCGTCCGCGTAGCCCGTACAGTGCCAGCAAAGCCGCAGGCGATCAACTCGTCCAGTCCTACCATGTGACTTACGGGCTTAAAACCACCATCTCGAGGGGCAGCAACAACGTCGGCGCGTATCAATTCCTCGAGAAAGTCGTACCGCTCTTTACCACCAACGCCATTTTGGATTTACCACTGCCCGTCTACGGCGACGGTCTTCAAATGCGCGATTACACCCACGTTTTGGACCACTGCACTGGCATTCTGGCAATCCTCGAGCATGGCAGCATCGGCGAGGTCTACAACGTCGGTGCGGGCGCAACCATCAGTAACCTCGAGATGCTTGAAGTCTTGCTCGAGACGGTTCAAAAACCAAAGAGTTTGATCAGACACGTCACAGACCGTGCTGGACATGACAAACGTTATTCAGTCAATGTCGAAAAACTGCAAGAACTGGGTTGGAGTGCCGAATTTACCCCTCAAGCGGCAATTGCCACAGCCGCAAAATGGTATCTCGAGAATCCAAGTTACTGGCAACCCGTGCGTCAAAGTGCCAGCTTCCAAGCCTATTACAACCGTCAATACGCCAACAGGCTCGAGGTTGCGGCGTGAAAGGCTTGATCCTTTCAGGTGGCAAAGGTACGCGACTTCGCCCATTGACGCACACTCGAGCCAAACAACTTGTACCCATTGCCAACAAAGCCAATATCGATTACGTCGTCGAAGACATCGTTCGGGCTGGTGTGACCGACATCGGTGTGATTGTCTCACCCGAAACTGGCGAGGAAGTCAAAAACCATCTCGGTGATGGCTCGAGGTTCGGCGCTCAACTCACTTACGTTCCCCAAGACCGTCCAGGAGGCTTGGCACATGCGGTTAAAATCGCGCAACCTTTTCTCGAGAACGACCCATTCATCATGTACCTTGGCGACAATTTACTCGATGGTGGCATTGAGCACATGCTCGAGACATTCAACAAGGGCGGCGTAGAAGCCTGCATTTTGCTAACCAAAGTTTCTAATCCCTCGAGTTTCGGTGTTGCAGTTCGCAATGCTGTTGGTCAAATTGAGCGCCTGGTTGAAAAGCCCAAAGAATTCATCAGTGACCTTGCGTTGGTGGGCGTCTACCTGTTCACGCCACGCATTCACGACATTATCGCCAACCTCAAACCCAGCGCCAGAGGTGAACTCGAGATCACCGAAGCCATTCAAAACTTGCTCGAGGCTGGTTTTGTCGTCAACGCCGAAGAGGTACGCGGATACTGGAAAGACACTGGCAATGCCGCCGACCTGCTCGATGCCAACAGATTGGTACTTTCGAGAATCCACCGTGAGATTTTGGGACTGGTCGAAACCAGCGAAATCGTCGGCGAAGTCCAAATTGCCCTTGGGGCAACAGTGCGCAACTCGAGCATTCGCGGACCCGTCAGCATCGCCGCAGGTGCAGTCATCGAAGATTCTTACATTGGACCCTACACCAGCATCGGTGAAAACGCTCGCGTTATCCGAGCTGAGATTGAGTACAGCATCATGATGCCAGGCGCAAAACTTGAAAACCTCGAGAAACGCCTTGACTCGAGCATTCTGGGTGAAGAGGCTGCCATTATTGGTGAGTCCCACAAATGCAACACCACACAATTTTTTCTAGGAGACTATTCAACGGTGAAATTATGATTGAACTGCTCCCAGAATTTCAAACCATTCTCAAATTCGAGGCATACCCAGCCGCGCCACAAATTGACGGTGTTTGGTTGCACCCGCTCCGCAAAAACCGCAGTGAAAACGGCTGGTTTATGGAATACGCCCGAATCAAAGACTCCAAAATAGAAAATACCCCAACTGCCCTCGAGCCACGGCAAATCAGCGTCTCGAGCGCCGAAGCTGCACGCATCAACGCCTTTCACATTCACACCAAACTCGAGCAGAACGAAATTTGGACGGTGATTCAGGGGCAATTGATGGTTTGGCTGGTAGACTGCCGTGCAGGGTCAGCAACGGCGGGTGTAAAACGCAAAGTGATTTTGTCTAGCGAGCAACCAACCCAGCTTTATATTCCGTCTGGTGTGGCACATGGGTACAAGGCGGGAAGTTCAGGAGCAACTCTGTTGTACGCAATGGATCAACAATTTGACATCTCTGACCCGAACGAAGGTCGTTTGCCTTGGGATCAATTTGGAAATGATCTTTGGAATGAAGATCGTGGTTAGAGGAGTGCAAAACGTGGTTATCGAAAACAACACTACAGCATTAAAACAACTTCTTATTAAAAGGATAGAAGACAAAACTGCTCGTATTGGTGTGGTTGGTTTGGGATATGTAGGGTTGCCTTTTTTGGTTGAAAAAGCCAAAGTCGGATTTCATGTGGTAGGTATTGACCGTAGCCCAGAACGTGCTGCCAAAGTCGCCAGAGGTGAAAATTACATTGGTGATGTTCACGAAGAAGAACTAAAAGCTGTTGTTGAAGCTGGTCTTGTCACTACAAGCACCAGTTTTGAAGTTGTTGCCGATCTGGACGTGGTGGTGATTTGTGTTCCTACCCCACTCACCAAGAATTTAACACCGGATATGCAGTACGTCGAAGCAGTCACCGAAGGTGTCTCCAAGTATTTGAAACCTGGGCAACTCATCAGCCTGGAGAGCACCACCTATCCAGGCACAACCGAAGATCTGATGAAACCCATCCTCGAGACGTCAGGCTTAAAAGCGGGTGTAGATTTTTTCCTGGCGCATTCCCCAGAGCGGGTTGATCCTGGAAACCGACGATACACTACTAAGAACACCAACAAAGTTGTTGGCGGTCATGATCCTGCCAGTCTCGAGGTTTCGCTGGCGTTTTACCGTCAAACCATTGAACATGTCGTTCCAGTCTCGAGCACCATGGCTGCTGAAATGGTCAAAGTTTTCGAGAATACCTTCAGAGCGGTTAACATTGCCCTGGTCAATGAATTGATGTTATTGTGTGACCGAATGGGCTTGAGCGTCTGGGAAGTGCTCGATGCCGCTTTTACCAAGCCTTTTGGTATCATGCCATTTTATCCAGGTCCTGGCGTTGGAGGGCATTGCATTCCACTCGACCCGCATTATCTCGAGTGGAAAGCTCGAGAGTACAACTTCAACACGCATTTTATTGCCTTGGCTGGCGAAATCAACCGTAAAATGCCAGAGTTTGTGCTCGAGAAAGCATCTCGCATTCTCAGTCAAGCGGGAAAAGGTTTGAGTGGCTCTAGAGTCTTATTGCTTGGCATTGCTTACAAACGCGACCTTGACGATTACCGCGAAAGCCCCGCCATTGAAGTCTATAAACTTCTCGAGCGGGCTGGTGCGATTGTTTCGTACCATGATGGCTTCTGCCCAAGTTTTTCAGAACATGGCGTTACAGGCTTGAGTGT
>JANMUC010000376.1:0-3305 GCA_031391225.1 Deinococcales bacterium | reverse complement strand
CGCTCGAGATCATGCACGCGGGTAGGGTAGCACATGAGACATGAAAAGCAAGAAAGTGAGGAACAATTGCTGTGTTAGCGGTTGAGTTTGGATTTAACGAAGCTCGAGCTTGATGGCACAGCGGCAACAAAAGGCTTAGCCAACCGCCTGGTAACCTCAAGGAATCAATTCAGGACTTGGATTCCTAAAAAATGATCCCCAGTTTAAAATTTTTGGCGTACAACCCTAGTTCGGGAAAATCAGGGCATTGCGCATCGAACAACCAATGCTCGAGCAACGTTTTGGCTTCAAGTCCAGTAAGCTCAAGGGTTAAATTAACAAAATCCTCGACACTGGCATTAGCAAACTTAAATTTCTCGAGGTAAGAGCGCAATAACAAGAAGAATTTTTCATCCCCGATTTTCAAACGCAGTGCATGAACTGACATTGCACCCCGCCAATATACCCCAAGATTAAATAAATCGTCTCCAATTTTTAATGTCCCAGGTGGTGTCAGAATTCCAAAAGTTGAGGGAACATTCAAAGCTGGCTTACCAGTCAAGGTAATTAACTCCAAGCGAGATGGCGTTCCCAAACGCACCCTGCTGAAATTCCAACGTTCGGCAAGATCGGCAATTCGTTGGATGTTTGCGCCGTAAGGGTATCTTGCAAACACTTCATCACGATATTTTTGCGGCAAGGTTCCTTCAAACAATAACTTTAAAGCCCTCTCGAGTTTTTCCCCAACCATTACCAGCTCACCGTAACGGTTGCCACGCAATCGTTGCAAAAACTGTTGTTTGCTCATGTCGGTGACAGTGCTACCAGCCACAAGTGAAGGGTAAACACTTTCCAAGTTCGATTTTAGGGTTGCTCCCTGATCGGCAGCCCGAAAGTCGGAATACAACCACCCAAAATACTCGGCAAAACCTTCATGCACCCAAATGTCTTTGTGCGTTTTGAACGTTACATACGCCCCAAACCATTGATGCGCCAATTCGTGTGCAACAACTTCAACATTGGATTCGAGGTCTGAACCCCACGAAGTCGGTAATGTCACCAAAGATTGAGTCTCGAGGGCAAAACCGAGTGAATTATTGACCGTCAAAACGCCAAATTCAGAAAAAGGGTACGTACCAAGTTTGTCCTCTAGGAAAGAAATGATCTTTGGCGTCTCGAGCACCGCTTGACGCAAGACATTTGAGGTTCTTGGAGACAGATAATGACGAACCCTCGTACTGCCAACCTTGCCTTGATCCTCGAGCTTGTAATCACCCACGGCAAGTACCACAAAATAAGTTGAAGTGGGCGTGTCAATACGGTAATTGCTGGTTGCCGTGCCATCAGTGTTTTCGACCCTCGAGACGAATAAGCCATTGCCAATGGCTTGTTCGTTGCTGGGTGCGGTCAAATGCAAAGAAAAAGTGGCTTTGTCGCTTGGATGGTCATTCACAGGACTCCAAGCAAACATCGCGCTCGGTTCGGACAACACAGTTAATTGGGTGGGAAACGCCATCCAAAAGTTTGTGCTTCCCACAGAACTGTTATTGACCGCTACCGAACCAGGCTTCCCAGCGTAAGTCACGCTGACTTTAAAATTCTCGCCCTGTAAAACAGCTTTGGCGGGCGTGATGGTCAACTCTGGGTCGGTTTGCACAAAACGAGCTATCTTGCCGTTCACGATCACGCTGGTCACGGTCATCGAACCAAAATCGAGGTTAAAACTACGGAGGTCCTGGGTGGCAATTGCCGTCATGGTGGTAGCGCCTTTTTGAGTCTGATGGTCGCTACTGATTTTTAAGGCAATATCGTAATCTTGCGCGTCATAACCACCATTGCCCATAAAGGTAAAAATTGGATCATTCAGACTCGAGCTGCCCGCAGTTTGCGCGAAAACCAGTGTGGATAACCCGAGCAGCGCGATTAGAACTCGAGCCATGGTTTTGAAAGCTTTTTTCAACATTCTGCGAACCTCCGTGTGAATTGAGCTTACCTGTGGTGCGTTAAGGTTTCTTAAAGCTTCAGACACCGATCATGAGTTGATACCACCTTAGATACGGGGAGGTGCGTCAAGTGCCGACTGCACGCCAGGTCAGAATGCAACCTCAAGCCATTTGTGCAAAAAGTTTATCTGCATCATGCTTACCCCAGCAAAGTTCAGGTGTTGATTCTCGAGACTGACCGAATTTTATTGTTCCAATACGTTGTTGAACCCAAATCATCTGCGCAATGCTGGAATGTTCTGCCCCATGCGTTTTGAATGGCGCTCTTGACAAGTTGTGCAAATTGCGTAACACTTAAGCAACCGAATACGTAATCATTTCTCAATCGCATTTTACAGATAGTTCCATCTGTCAGAGAGGCAATCATTCTTATGTCTACCGTCAAGGAACTGGCTGAACGCATCGGAGTCTCGAGCGCCACCGTTTCTCGTGCCATGAACGGCAAGCCCGGATTGACCGATGATTTGCGCTCGAGAATTCTCGAGGAGGCGGTCAAACTGAACGTGGTACGTTCGAGTGCCGCGCGTTCGCTTTCCACCACCCGAACCGATCACGTTTGCTTTGCGGTGCATCATCTGCCGGGTCCATTCTCGAGCGATCCTTTTTACGCCGAAATCCTGATGGGGGTCGAACTCGAACTGCGCCAAGCCGGCATGCACACCATGCTCGAGGTGCTGAGCGAGGAGGTTGCCAGCGATCCGGCGGGCTGGCGCATCTTGCGCGAACGCCGCGCCGACGGGGTGATTCTCAACGGACCGTTTGTTCCCGTCTCGACGATTGTTAAATTGCACACCCTGGGAATTCCGTTGGTATTGGTGGACAATTTCTACAAACACGTGCCCGTCGATGCTGTGGTTTGCGATGATCGCAGTGGTGCCCGAGCGGTGGCGGAGCACATTCTTGCGCTTGGGCACAGGCGCGTCGTGGTGATCTCTGGACCTGAAGATTGGTACAGCGTGCAGGAACGTTGCGCAGGTTTTCTGGACGCTTTCAGCAGTCGCGGACTTCAGCTTCCGAGTGTGCTTCATAGTGAAGCCACCACCTTCGAGACTGGTCGGCAGTTGATGGTTGAAGCCTTGCGCGAAAAACCTACCGCTGTTCTTGCCGTTAACGACGTGATGGCAATGGGCGCAAGTGAAACCGCTCGGGTCGCCGGTTTGAGCATCCCCGCCGACATCAGCATCACTGGTTTTGACGACATTGAGATGGCTTCAAAATGGCCCGTACCTCTCACCACCGTTCGGGTTCAAAAAGCCTATCTCGGTCGGGCTGCGGCACGGCAATTCATCTTTCGCCATCAAGACTCGAGCGCCCCGCAGCAAC
>JANMUC010000373.1:0-8536 GCA_031391225.1 Deinococcales bacterium | reverse complement strand
CGAGTTGGGTAAACGCAATTCATAGAGGTTGTCCTCAAGTTTTGTTCCCAAGTGTTTTGTAGCACTTAATCCTTTTTGTCCTAACATTTCCAATCTGGTTTGAAATCGATCTCGCTCGCCTTTGTTTAATGTTGAAAGATAATCCATCACGGGCTTTTCACCGTCGTCATCTTCAAAGAATATGATTTTCCATAACTCTGTCATCCAACCTCCACAATATTATCACTTAAAAGTGATAATATTTGTTCATCAAACAACAATTGAACCAATACCTATTCTCCAAACATTTCCAAAACCAAATCAAAAGCTTCGTGTTTTGCCATCAAGCGTTAACAAGCTCTGGTACAACTCTGGACGGCGATCTCTGAAAAAACCAAAACTCGCCCTGAAATTCCTGGCTTTCTCGAGGTCTACATCTGCAAGCAATACGGTTTCTTCGCTGTCACTCGCTTCGGCTATTTTCTCGCCGGTGTAATCGCAAATAAAACTCGAGCCGTAATAACTTTGCTCCAATCCCTCAACAGTTTCTGTGCCAACACGGTTTGCCGCGCCCAAATAACATAAATTCGCCACCGCATGACCGATCATCACGCGTTGCCACATATGTCTGGTATCGGGCGTGCCAGCGCTGTCGGGTTCACTGCCAATAGCTGTCGGGTAAAGCAAAATCTCTGCGCCTTGCAACGCCATCGCTCGAGCCGCCTCTGGATACCATTGATCCCAGCAAATACCCGCCCCGACAGTTCCAGCGTTCGTTGGAAAGGCTTTAAAGCCAGTATCGCCAGGATTGAAATAGTATTTTTCGGTATAACCAGGACCATCGGGGATGTGCGACTTGCGGTACAACCCGAGCATTTCGCCGCCAGCATCGATCATCACCAACGAATTAAAATATGCCTGGTTGGCGCGTTCAAAAAACGAAATCGGCAACACCACCTTCAGTTCTTTGGCAAGCGCTTGGAATTTTGGAATAAACGGATGCGACTCGAGCGGATTGGCAAGGCTAAAATACTGTTCGCGTTGCACCTGACACCAGTACAAATTCTCGAACAATTCTGGCAGCAAGACCAGATTTGCCCCTAAGGACACAGCATCACGCACCATCGAAACCGCTTTTTCAATATTGTGCTCGAGATTGTTGGTCATGGACATTTGAACGACAGCCAATTTGGTCATTTTTTTGCTCCTCGAGTAAAATCCATTAATTGTAACTGAAATTTAGACGTGATTGACGTACGGTTTTGTAAAATCGTGCTCAGGATTCAGTGAGGGTTTAAGATACGGCATTCTCAGCTCGAACTTCAAAACGGGGAGAAACTGTGAAACACATCATCGGATTTCTTACCATTGGTACTGTACTGTTGGGCATGGCTTTGGCAAATGGCATCTGTCTGAATTTCAATGGCAAACACTCGAGCTTAACGGGTTTTGTTGACGACAAGGTTTTGTTTGTCTCACCAAAAGATTTTCTGCCAGTTCTTGGCGCGAGCATCATCAAGATCGAACCGTTTGAGGTCACCGTGCGTTTGTGCGACAAGATTTTTAAACTGCCGTTTGTGATTCGTGATTCTGCGCCGTACTTAAACGGCGTTTTGACCGCCACCACACTGGGGTACCGTGCAAGCCAAACTGAATTGATGCTGAACATCATAGGTGCAATCCCAGATTGTCAACCACCAGCGCAACCGCCAAAACCATAAAAACGCTCGAGATTTCAGCAGCAAAGTTTGACGCAACCAAATAAAGTCAAAGGCGTTCCCGAGGCTCGAGGAATTTCAAAACTTCTCGTGCTGACGTTACTATTGATACATTCAGTAAAGTTAAATGCACCGTTTTAGAATTCTTGTGCTATAATTTATTATTCCAGAACGGTACACGTTAGGGAATGCCAGTCTGTTATGGCTGGGCACGCTGTTTTTGCAGTTCGTGCGGAAAGGCATCAAATGCCAGAAGGTACAGTGAAGTGGTTCAACGGTGAAAAAGGCTTTGGGTTCATCACGCCAAACGAGGGTGGAAAAGATTTGTTCGTCCACTTTTCGGCGATCAAGGGTTCGGGCTACCGTAACCTCGAAGAGGGTCAACGAGTGACCTTCGAGAGCGAAGAGGGCAAGAACGGCAAAGGTCCGCAGGCTGTTAACGTTACAGTTCTTTAATTGACCTCAACCACGCTACCGCCTCGAGAGATTCTCGAGGCGGTTTTCAGTGCTACCGGTTAAAACTTGGACCACATGACTTAATATAATGACTTAAACTTGTGGTTTTAAAGATCAACTTGATTCGTCCAAGATTTCAACCTTCAAGAGCAAACCAGTTACGACTGAACTTCTTGCGATTCAAAAGCAAACATTCCCACTTCAACTCCAGATGGGAATGTTTTTTAGCTCTCTGCTCTTCGCCCTCTGCCTAACCTTACTTCCCAGTCTCGAGACGCACACCAATGGTTGTGCGCGGCAAGAAACCATTCAATTTGCTGGTCAAATACTGATCGGCGCTCGAGTCTTTCAAAAGGTTTTGCTTTAAGAAAGCGGTGGCAAAGTGCTTGGCAATGTCGGTTGTACGTTCACGATCCCAGACTGGTTCAGACCACCGTTCAAAATCTGTCCAATTGCTTCTAACCGATTCTGGTGGGTTGTTGGTAAAGAAGTTGTGCGAGGCGGAAGCCAGCGACAGCAGGTATTTGGCACTCGAGCCAGAAAGGTTGAAAGCTTGTTGACCATCGCGCTTGTACGTGGCAATGTCATCATTTTCACCCACACCAACGAACAATGGCACACGCATGTCCTTGAATTGCTGGGCGCTCAACCAGGGAATGCCGTACGGCGACATGACGAAGACGGCTTTAACTCGAGGGTCGGGTTTAACGATGCTCGAGCCTCGGACTTGGGTGATACCATCAAAGAACGGCAGCGCAAAACAAGGTCCTTCGTTGTTGCTGGTTTTGCAGTAATCGGCAAGGTTTGCTTTGTCCAAACCAATGCCTGCGGCGTTCAAAGCAGTGTAGCCACCGTAGCTGTACCCCATGAGGGCAACGTTGTTACCATCGCTGGTTGGTACGGCTTTGGCAACTTCACCTATGCTAAACACTACATCCAGCGGGCGATCAACCAAACTCGAGATGTAAGCGGGTGGCGTGATATCGTCGTAAGTGCTGCCCGTGTGGTCAATCGCGGCAACCACAAAACCTTGTGAGGCGAGGTGTTCGGTCAAGTAAGTCATGACGTACCTCGAGCCTGCCTGTCCGTGCGAGAGGATGACCAGTGGGAATTTGCCCGATTCGGCGTTCGCGTCTCGGAATGCTTGTCCTGCCAGATCAAATTTGGTGCTGCCAATCACGGCTTTGTACACAGTGCTCTCCGATTGATTGGCTGCTAGTTTGGCTGGATACCAAACCTCGAGCGTCAGGGGGCGTTTACGGCTGGCATCTTGAATTTGGAGAGTCCGCACGCCGACCGCATGTGTGCCGCGAAGCGCGAGCGGTGGGGCGTCAGGGCGCGGGGCGGCGTTGACATCGGAGGTCATGACCGCAGTGGCAAGCGCGAGGCTTGAACCGACCATCAATAAAATTTTGTTCATGACCTGCAGTCTATTGGTCTCGGCGAAAATCGTTTGGTATCGGATAAGACACATCTGACTGATTGCGACTCGAGTTCAAATTTGCGTGCTGGTCAAAAAGTTTGTCTTTGTGAATTGTCACAAAAATGTCATCAACGCAGATGCTTGCCGCTTAAAATCTCGAGTGTAAAATACGTTCATGGCAAAACGCCAAAGCAAAACCCAAATCAGTCCAGACGCCTTTCTCGAGGCAGTCCTGGATTGTGAGGGTTTTGAAGACATGGTGCTCGAGATTCTGAATGTCAAAGCTAAAGCACTTCACGCCTGGATGAACAACAACGAACCAACCGTCGAACTTGCCCGTGCGGCACTCGAAGAACGCGACATTGACACCACCGAACCGATTCTGGGCTGGCTGAGTACCGCCTCCAGCCTGAAAACCTTGCAAACCGACACTTCCGACTGGGCAAAATACCGTGATCTGCTGCTTGAGGAAACCGTAATCGAAGCCAAAGAAACCCTGACAGGGTCACTCGAGCGCACCAATTCACTGCTCGAACAACTGGCAAGCGAAAAACGCGCCAAGCAAGCCGCCAAAAAACCGAAGCTCGAGTTTCAAGATTACGATTAGTAACCAAGCACTTCCTTGCGGCGTCTCCCCCACTCGAGCGAGGTCGCAATGCCTTCATCAATGCTGTGCTCAACCTTCCAACCGATCAACGCTAGCGCCCGATCTGGGCTGGCGTAAACTCCCGCGACATCACCAGGGCGCGGCGGATGCTCTTCGGTTGGCACTGGCTTGCCGTAGACACGCTCGAATGCCGCAACCAGTTCACGCACGGTCACACCTTTACCCGTGCCAAGATTGATGATCAAAAATCCGAGACTCGAGTCACCCGTGTTGGCGCGGTGTTTGGTCAGGGCACTGTCGAATTCTTCAACCGCTTTGACGTGCGCGACAGCCAAATCCCAGATGTGCAAGTAATCCCTGACCGCCGTGCCGTCCCTGGTTGGGTAATGTGTGCCATGAACTTTAAAGACCGCCTCACGTCCCATAGCGACTTCGACCAGTTTGGGCACAATGTGCGAAACTTCTTTGATCTGCATTCCAGAACGCATTTTTGGGTCTGCGCCAATTGGATTAAAATACCGCAGCACAATCGCATTTAAACCGTACGCCTTGGAAAAATCCTCGAGCACCATTTCCATAATTTGCTTGGTGCGGGCGTAAGGACTTTTCGCGTTGACCCGAGAATCTTCGGTGACTTGCGAGCCGTCACTGATCTCGTAAATGCTGGCGCTCGAGCTGAAAATCACGCGGTTACAACCCAAAGCGTTTAAGTTTTTGAAAAGCTCGAGGCTTTTGGCAACATTTTCGGTGTAATAAAGGTATGGTTGCGCCACCGATTCTGGAACAAGAATCAACGCCGCACAATGCACGCACGCCTCGATCTCGGGATGGTCTTGAAAGACTTTCTCGAGCAAGCCTTCATCCGCAATATCGCCCTGGTAAAACGCTCGACCATGCACAAATTCGGCACGACCACGAACCAAACTGTCCAAAATGATTGGAGTATGCCCGCCCTCCTCCAGAGCGCTTGCAATCGTGCTGCCAATGTAACCCGCGCCGCCAGTGACTAAAACTTTCATGGGATCATTTTGACACACCTTGAGGCTCGAACCTCAAGGTGTTCGCCACTGATCTCCAGGCATGATTCTTTTCATATATTCGTCAAACAACGGTACGGTAAATGCAGTATCACCATGATTTGGACTCCATATCATGCCTTTCAAAAGCAATTGGCTTCTTGTTGGTCCAAACGAAGATACTTTCCGACCAAGCACCACCGCCACATCACCAGAACGATGTGGTCCTGCACCGAGTTCAGCCATTGCACGTAAATATCGTTTTTCAACTGGAGTCAAACGATCAAAGCGTACCCTGAAAAAACTTTCGTCCAATGCCGTTATCGCAGAAACCGAAGCCAATTCAACATCTTCAACAGTAATTGGAGAGGTCACCGCAGTGTCCCAAGCGTGCTTTCCCCATTCTTGCAAAAAGTAAGGATAACCATGTGTGTAGCCTAAAATTTTCTTGAGTGCTCCTTCGGTGATTTCGACACCCTCTTTAAATGCAGGTTTGCGAATCGCTAATTTTGCAGCCTCATCGTTTAAAGGTCCAATTTCGGGAAAATCAAATAGTCGCTCGGCATACGATTTAGCACGCCCCATGCGTCCTCGAAGTTGAGGCAAGCCAGCTCCAACTAACACTACAGGCATTTGGCTTTGAGCTGTGCGATGCAACGCGGTAATAAATGCCTCGAGTTGTTTTTCTTCAACGTATTGAAGTTCGTCAATAAAAATCACCAGAGCTGTATCCGCTTGTTGAGCTGCCGCACCTACAGTTTCAAGCAACGCTTGAAGGTCATGCTCGAGGTCGCCGTTGTCAGCCAATCCTGGTTCTGGATCGGTATCAAACCCCACTTCAATGTCTCCAAAGCTTGCCTTGAGCGATTTTGCAAAACCAGCCAGGGCTTTCAAACCGCGCAGAGCCAAGGTTTTGGCTTGCTCAATTCTCGAGAGTTGCAGCAGTGCAAGGCGTAATTGTGGTGCAAGCAAAGCTGGTAAAGAACGTTCTTCTGGAGCTTCAATACGAATTGTGTGAATTCCTGTTGCTTCAGCATCTTTTCGCATTCGGTCAAGCAAAACCGTTTTTCCAACGCCTCGCAAGCCGACCAACAAGATACTTTTGTTGTTATGTCCTCTGCGGATGCGTTCAATGGCAATCCGAACTTTCTCTCTGACTTCATCACGTCCTGCAAGTTCTGGCGGCGGTGTTCCCGCACCTGGTGAGAATGGGTTGGTAATTGGATTCATGATAAGATTTTATACTAAAATTACAAAAATTACAAGATTTTTATAATCTCCCTAATTTCCCTAGTTTATTACTCGAGGCTTGAAATCTCGCAATTCAACCACCAGAGATTTCTCACTCGAGCAAGCCTGCATCCGCAATATCGCCCTGATAAATGCACGACCATGCACAAATTCGGCACGACCACGAACCAAACTGTCCAAAATGATTGGGATATGCCCGCCCTCCAGAGCGCTTGCAATCGTGCTGCCAATATAACCCGCGCCGCCAGTCACCAAAACTTTCATACGATCATTTTGACATGATTTGAGTCTCGAGCGATAAATATCGCGTTAGACAGGTTTTTCGAGACTCAAGTAATCTTCATCAGTCACCTGCTCGAGCCAATATTTCAAGGACTTTCAGTATTGCGTCCTTGATTGCTCAAAGCGAGCAAAGCCAGTCGTACCAATACCGTACCAAGCACGATCAACAAAGTAAAAATTTGGATTCCTGCGACCCAAAAAATCATGCTCGAAAACCCGACAGACCCAAGTAGGGTAAGTATCGAGCCAACCTGCAAGAATTTCCAATCCGATATCCGCAAGACTTCTTTTCGCAGACTGATGTTAATGATTTTGAATAACATACCAAGGTCAAGTAGCAATACGCTTCCCACAAAAAATGTGGTGATTCCCAAGGCTTGTGCATATCTTAAATTTGCGCTGTCCAAAATATTGTACAGCAACATAAATATAGCTAATCCACCAAATGCCGCATTGATAACCATTGCGATTGTGGTAAGTGAAGCAATTCCATGCTCGAGTTTCAAATTAAACCCCTCTCATTTTCTTTATGGCGTGGTCACGCGAACTCGAGGGCGTTTTCCTGCAATGCCAATTGTTCCAGCCTTATCGTTTGGATGCTCGAGTGTGATTGCACCAGTTTCCAAATCGTAATGAATTGCGCCGTCACGGTCTGTTCGGTAAACGCGTATGTTGTGACGCTTCACGCGGTCTAGCACTTCGGCGTTCGGGTGCCCGTAAGTGTTCTCCGCGCCACTCGAGTTGATTGCAATACTCGGACGGGTTTTGTCCAGCAGTTCTTCGCTGGTGCTAAACCTCGAGCCGTGATGCGCGAGTTTTAAAATCTCGAGTTTGCCAGGGTGAATTTGCGCCTCGATTTCGCTGGGCGCGTCACCCAGGAACAAGCTTTTACGCCCCCGATACTCGAGCGTGAAGATCACGCTGTTGGTGTTGTCATCTTCAGACATCGTGTTGGTTGGGTGCAAGAACTCGATTGTGGCTTCACCGAGTCGCCAGGTTTCACCACGCCGTACAATCCGAATTGGAACTCGAGCGAATTCGGCGGCAGTTTTCACGGCATCCAGCACAGGATCGACACCGTAAACTTTATCTTGCCCCAAGATCAGCACGTCAGTTTTGACTTTTTTCAGGATGGCGCTAATGCCTTCGATGTGATCGCTATCGGCGTGCGTGCCAATAATTGCCAGCAAACGTTTTACGCCCATTGAACGCAGTGCTGGCACGATGGCTCGAGCGCCAATATCAAACTCCGTGCGCGGCGTGCCGCCACCGTCAATCAAAATGTCACCTTGAGGAAGTCTGATCAGGCTCGAGTCACCTTGATGCACGTCAAAGTACACAACTTCATGGTGCGGGCGTTTGCCGAGTAATCCTGTCACGATCACGGCGGCAATCAAGACGACCAGCATCAATTGAAAACGCAATTTTCCGTACAGCGTCAAGCCAATTGCGGCGATTACTGCGTAATACGCCAGCATTCCCGCGCTCGAGATGCGTCCCCATTCGAGGGCGGGCGAGTAGGCGAAAATGTGTGCCAGCTCGAGCAGCAACCAAGCGAAAGGTTGGGTGATGAAGTTCACGATTCCACCCAACCCCGCGCCGAGTGACGCCGCTAAAAATCCGATTGGTACGAGAACGAAGGCTAAACCCGCAGCAAACAAATTCACGAACGGCGAGAACAACGGAATCAAACCAAAACTCGAAGTGGCAAGAGGCAGGGTTAAGGCTTGAGCACCGAAGGTCACGGCAAATGCACTGCCCAAAAATCGAATGGGTTTGGAACGTTTCTCGACTTCGCTCGACA
>JANMUC010000349.1:0-5946 GCA_031391225.1 Deinococcales bacterium | reverse complement strand
CAGCAACGACAGCGCCAGCAGTGGTACAACCATCAACCCCAACAGCATTGACCTTGACCCAGGCGTAAGTGGTCAACAAACCAGCAAGACCGTCCCAGGACAAGGCGCGTTCAGCCTCAACCCTGACGGCACAGTTACCTTTACCCCAGTTGCAGGATTTGTTGGCGACTCGAGCATCCCATACACCATCAAAGACGCCCTCGGTCAAATCTCAAACATCTCGAGCATCACGGTTACGGTCAACCCAGCCGCACCTCAACCCAAACCAGACTCGAGCAACACACCAATCAACACACCAGTTTCGATTCCAGTTTTGACCAACGACCTTGGTGACATCGACCCAAGCACTGTGACCGTGCCAAGCACGGGTGCACCACAATACGGTTCAGTGGTTGTTGATCCAGTCACAGGCAAAGTCACCTACACGCCAAATCCAGGTTTTAGCGGCACAGACAGCTTCACGTACACGGTCTGCAACACAGGCATACCAGCTATTTGCAAGACTGCAACCGTGACCGTTGTGGTCACGCCACAAGCCAAACCAGACACCGCCACCACCCCAGCCGGAAGCCCAGTGGTGATGCCAGTGATTGCCAACGACCTTGGCTCACTGAACCCCTCGAGCGTGGCTGTCGCAACAGTGCCAACCAACGGCACAACAACCGTTGACCCAGTGACGGGCAACATGACCTACACGCCAAACCCAGGCTTTAGCGGCACGGATACCTTCACTTACAAAGTCTGCGACGTGAACACGCCAGCCCCAAGCTGCACCGCTACCACCGCCACCGTCACCGTGACCCCAGTGGCGACACCAGACACCCTCAGCACCTCAGCCAACACCCCAATCACGGTCAAGCCACTGGTCAACGACCTTGGCACGCTCGTTCCTGGCAGCGTGCTTGTGACCACACCGCCAACCCACGGCACAACAGCAGTTGACCCAACCACGGGCGATATCACTTACACGCCAACCCCAGGTTTTAGCGGTACGGACACCTTTACGTACAAAGTTTGTGACTCGAGCGGCAACTGCACGACCGCCACCGACACGATCACTGTTAAGCCAAGCGCGACCAACGACACCGCGACGACCCCAGCCGCAACGCCGGTCAGCATTCCGGTGCTGACCAATGACAAAGGCAGCTTGGTGGGCAGCAGCGTGATCGTGACCACATTGCCAAGCAATGGCACAACCACTGTTGATCCAAGCACGGGCATCATCACTTACGCGCCAAACCCAGGTTTCAGCGGAACGGACACTTTCAATTACAAAGTCTGTGACTCGAGCAACAACTGCGTCACCGCCACCGACACGATCACCGTCACCCCAACCGCCACACCAGACGCCGCCAGCACGAACTCGAGCAGCCCAGTCAAGATTCCTGTGCTGACCAACGACGATGGCAAGTTTGACCCAAGCACCGTGGCTGTGACCACACCACCAACGGGTGGCACGGCGACACCAAATACCGACGGCAGCATCACTTACATGCCAAAGCCTGCCTTTAGCGGTACAGATTCCTTCACCTACAAAGTCTGTGATCTGGCAGGACAATGCACCACGGCAACTGTCACCGTGAGTGTTGCGCCAAAAGCCGTGAACGACACGGCAACCACTCCAGCCAGCACGCCAGTGATCTTGCCACTGCTCGCCAATGACACTGGCAAACTCGAGCCTTCAAGCGTAGTCGTGACCTCACCACCAGCCCAGGGCGGCGTTGTGATTGACCCAATCACGGGCAATGCGACTTACGAGCCAAACCCAGGCTTTGTTGGCACAGACAGCTTCAGCTACAAAGTCTGTGACCTAGGTGGCAACTGCACCACCGCCACTGCCACCATTACCGTTGGTCCAATCACTGGCAATGACGCCGCCAGCACCCCAGCAGGCACAGCAATCAACATTCCAGTGCTGGCAAATGACTCGAGCACCTTGACCAACATCACGGGAACGACGCCGCCAGCCAATGGCGCAGTGACGCTCAACCCTGATGGCACAATCAAGTACACGCCAAACCCAGGCTTTAGCGGCACGGACACATTCACTTACACGGTCTGCGACGCTAGCGGTGCAAACTGCAAGACTGCCACCGTGACCGTGCAAGTTGCACCAACCGCCAAACCAGACACCGCAACCACCAAAGAAAACACGCCAGTCACTGTGCCAGTCATTGCCAATGACCTTGGCAAACTCGACCCAACCACGGTCACGGTCATCAGTGGACCGAACAACGGTACGGTGGTCATCAACCCTGATGGCAGCATCAAGTACACGCCAGCCCCAGGCTTTAACGGCACAGACGTTATCAATTACAGCCTTTGCGACAAGAGCACACCAGCCCAATGCACCAGTTCGAGCCTCACCATTACGGTCAACAACAACTTGCCACCAGAAACAGTAAGTCAAACCTTGCCACTGATGTTGAACACCGCCACCGCGAGCGTTCCAAGCTTGGTCGCCACCGATTCTGACGGTACGATACTGAGCTTGAAAGTTGTGACTGTTCCAAATCCAACTGAAGGCATCTTGTACCTTGGCGATCCTGCAAATGGCGGAACACCAGTGCTTGCAGGTCAAGTCCTGACCCCAAGTGAAGCCAGCCAGTTGTTCTTTAAACCAAGCACGGGATTCTCGGGTAACGCGAGCTTCACGTTTACAGCCACCGACAATCTTGGCAAGACCGATGCCACACCAGCCACGGTGACCATCCCAGTGAACGCCACCCCAGTTTCTAAGCCAGACACGGCTACCACCGCAGTCAACACGCCAGTCACCGTGCCAGTGCTTGCTAACGACAAAGACTTGCCAGAAAACGCAGCACTGAATCCAGCCACCATCGACCTTGACCCGAGCACCCCAGGTATTGACTCGAGCATCGTCATTCCTGGCAAAGGCACTGCCAAAGTCAACCCTGACGGAACAGTGACCTTTACACCAGCCCCAGGATTCATTGGTACAGTCAAGATTCCGTACACCGTGCAAGACAACAAAGGCGCAACCTCGAACCCATCTGACATCACGATTACTGTTTCTGCGGGCGTCATTACAGGTCACGCCTTCACCGATACCAACGGCAACGGCATTCAAGACTCGAGCGAAGCGAATCTTGCAGGTGCAACGGTCACAGTCACACCATCGACAGGTGCTCCGTTCACGACCACCACCGACGCGAACGGTGATTACAGCAGCCCAGTCGCTCCAGGTGGCGCAACGACCACGATCACCGCACCAAACGGTACAGTCTTGACCACGGCTAACAACCCACAAAATGTGGTGATTCCAGTCGGTGGTACAGGCACAGCCAAAACGGTTGGCTTCCAACCCGTCGGCACGGTCAACGGTCATGTCTTCAGTGACACCAACGGCGACGGTAAGCAAGATTCGAGCGAACCGAGCTTGGCAGGTGTTCCAGTTGTCATTACCGATAGCCTCGGCAATGTGACCACATTAACCAGCGACAAAGACGGCAATTACACGCTGGTTGTTCCAGTCGGTGCGACCAAAGTCGAAGTCACCGACCCAGCCGCAACCCGTTTGACCACCGCCGACGACCCACAAATCCTCAGCATCACCCAAGGTAACTCGAGCAACGCCAAAGCAGTTGGCTATCAACCAGTCGGCACGTTGACTGGGCATGTCTTTGGTGACCTTAACGGCAACGGCGTGCACGACCCAGGTGAACCAAACACTCCAGGCGTGCCAGTCGTGATTACTCCAGTCAACGGCGCACCAATCACGGTAACTACCGATAAAGACGGTAATTACAGCAGCACCGTCCCAGCAGGAGACTCGAGCGTTAAAGTCAGCGACCCGAGCAACACGACCTTAACGACCAACAACCCGCAAACCGTCAGTGTTGTTCAAGGTGGCTCGAGCAACAGTGCTCCGGTTGGTTTCCAACCACTTGGAACGGTGACAGGTCATGTCTTTAGCGACATCAACGGTAACGGCGTCCAAGACCCAACTGAACCAAACAGCGTTGGTGTTCCAGTCGTCATCACGCCAGCCACGGGTGCGCCAGTCACTGTGACCACCGACAAAGACGGCAATTACAGCGCCAGCGTTCCAGCAGGCAGTGTGGTTGTGAACGTTACCGACCCAACAAACACCAAACTCACGACCAACAACGATCCACAAACCGTAATCATTCCAGCCTTCGGCAGCAAACAAGCAACACCAGTTGGCTTCCAACCGCTCGAGGGTGCATTGACCGGACGTGTCTTTAACGACGCCAACGGCAACGGCGTGCAAGACGCCGATGAACCAGGCATTGCGGGCGTCACCGTGACCGTCAAGCCAATCGCGGGCAACCCAGTCGTTGTAACCACCGACAAAGACGGTAATTACACCGTTCCAACCCTGCCAGCAGGTGACGCAACCATCACGGTCACAGACCCAACAGGTTTGGTCTTGACCACCAACAACAATCCACAAATCATCACCATCAAACCAGGCGTTAGCAACAGCGCCGCAGCAGTCGGTTACGTCGAACCGAGCCTTGGCATCCAAAAGACTGCATTGCAATCTGAGGTTCAAATCGGTGGCGCTCTGGACTACCAGATTAAAGTCATCAACACCTCACCAATTGCTTTGCGCGAAACCAAGATCATTGACGAACTGCCACGCGGACTGGTGTATAAATCAGGCTCGAGCAAGTTCGGTAGCATCAACCTCGAGCCAGTCGTGACCGAAGTGAACAACCGCCAAGTCCTGACTTGGACCCTTCCAGGCACACTCGAGGCTGGTCAAGCCAAGATGCTGCAATTCACGACCACCGTTACGCCAAGTGCGACGGGCGAACTGAAGAATATTGCGAACGCCAGCGCCCTTGCAGGCAGCATTAGCGCACCAGTCACCACCGCCAAAGTCAGCAGCGCAGTCGCCGCCGTCAAGGTTGTGCTCGGTGTGTTTACCAACAACACCGTAATTGTCGGACGGATTTACGTTGACAAGAACGATGACAACAACTTCCAAACAGGCATTGACACCCCAGTTCCAGGCGCTCGAGTGTACCTGAACGATGGTCGTAGTGTCGTGACCGATGCCAACGGGCTTTACAGCATCCCTGATGTCACACCAGGCGTTTACGCCTTGCGTCTTGATCCAATCACTGTGCCGTACCAAGCCAAACCAGTCGCCAGCGACGATGGACAACCAGGCAGTAGGCGCGTCAACGCCGACAATATCGGTGGCATCCAAAACGCTGACTTCCCGTTGTACTCGCCAGATGCCGCCGTCGTGAAATCACGCAGCACAGTCGTCGAACGCGGTGATGTCAAACTCGAGAAGACCCTGACCCAAGGCGGCGCGGGTTATGCCGTGACCGAAGTCATCACCGTTGCCAACGCTGTGAACAACCTCGAGATCACCGATCCATTGCCAGAAGGCGCGGAACGCGGACAACTCGTTCTCGTCTCGAGCGACGGTACAGTCATCAACGTCGAACTCTCCGAGGATGGCAAAACCATTCGCATCCTCGGCACGCTCGAGGCTGGCACGTACACCCTCACTTACGCGATCTTCAGTCCATTGCCACCAGATCAAGTCTTGACCGATCCAAGTATTTCTTACGAAGAGGTGATTCGATGAAAGCTCTTGATGGAGCGCGTTACATCTTGCGCCAACTCGAGTCCAGTGCCAAAGGAGGCGTGGGGCGTGTGTCTCCACGTTCCCAGGGTGCTCGAGTGGGTTTGATGACGTTAGTTGCCGCCACGTTTGTTTCGCTCACTTTGGCGCAACAAGCCCAACCCACCAAGCCCACATCAGCCAATAATTCTACTGGCACGCAAAGCATTGCCCTGCCGCTTGCCAGCGTTGGCAAGTCAGTCGGTTGGAAAATTGACCCCGAAGATTACCGTTTAAACGTGCCTGCCGCCGCCGCAGGTCGTGTCACCAGCCTCGAGCTGTACAGCCCCGAGATCAACCGCAACGATTACGCCAAC
>JANMUC010000322.1:0-3765 GCA_031391225.1 Deinococcales bacterium | reverse complement strand
GCAAAAATTGGATTACCAAGCCTTGTCTCAAGAAAAGCTCAAAACATGGCGCAATTCGTTTCCAACATCTTGGCAACTCGAGTGGCGTTTAGCGCGGTTTGATCGTCTGGTTCGAGCCATTCCAACTTTAATAGACGTTGCGACGCAATACTCGAATGTGGTGCGGGTCAAAAAACTGTTGCAGCAAAAAACAGACCTTTTTGAAATTGTCCAAACCAACGAACCGAACCCTCGAGCGCAGCAGAATAGAAGTTTTAAGCGTTTGGAACGGATTATGCGCGGAATTCATTGGACGCTGATCTTGATTGGTCCCCGAATCGATGCTTGCGTACCACGTTCTTTGGCGGTCTATAACGCCTTAAAAGCCGAGGGACACGATGTGGTCTTTGTCAGTGGCGTGCGGCGCAACAATGGAAAACTCGAGGGTCATGCTTGGGTGGAACTGGGCGGGATTGGCTTGGAAATCTTTAATGACCTGCCATCGGCACAGATTTTTAAAGAAAATTTTCGCTATCCAAAACAGGAAAATCCTGTGGCTCGAGAAAATCAGAACCTCGAGATGGTTTCTTGAGACTTGGAGGAACGCATGAATTTTCCACCCACCGTGCCATACACCCAACTTGCGCCTGAACAAATCGGTGTTAAACCCCATGCGTTTCAAATCCCTGACGATGTTCGCCTTGGGGTTGTAAAACTGCAAATTGCCGACCTCGAGCGTTCACTCGAGTATTACCAAAAAGTCATTGGGTTTAACGTTAAAAGCCGTGACGACACACCAAACAAGCGCAGTGCATTGCTGGCAACTTTGGGCGCAGATGTCTTGCTCGAGCTTGTCGAAAAACCTGGGGTTCGTTTTGCGCCGCACCGTGGTCGATTGGGGATCTACCATTTTGCTCTGTTGTTGCCAACACAGGGCGATTTGGGACGTTTTCTGGCAAATGCCTTAACCTTTGGGCATGTGGGGCAATCCGACCACCATTACAGCGAAGCCACGTACTTGGTTGACCCTGATGGCATCACCATCGAAGTTTACCGTGATCGTCCTCGAGAAACGTGGCGTGTGACGAAGGAGGGCGAAGTGTTTGGCGGCAGCGACCCACTTGACCTAGCAGCTTTAAACGAGGCGGCGGGTCAGGAATCCTGGCAGGGTGTACCAAGTGGCACGATTATGGGGCATCTGCATTTTTATGTTGGTGACCAGCAACAAGCCCAAGCGTTTTACCATGAAGGTTTGGGATTTGATAAAATGACCTGGAATTTCCCTGGCGCGTTGTTTATGGGCGCAAATGGCTATCATCATCATATTGGCTGTAACACTTGGGCGGCGGGTTCAAACCCGTCAACCGATGACGATGCACGGTTACTAACCTGGGATTTGATCTTGCCTGATCAAAGGCAACTCGAGTTGCTCGAGGAAAACCTGAAGCATTTTGGTTTTGAAACCACCACCATCGAAGGTGGTTTTTCTTGCACTGACCCTTGGGGCATTCGGGTTTGCTGCAAAACAGCGCACTCACAGATTTCAGTGGCATACTGAACCAATGAACTCGAGATTCTGGGCTTTGCTGCTGGCATTGAGTACACTGACGCTTGTGCTGAGCGCCTGGAATCCACTGCCCGAACCACCAAACATTGTCGGTTTAAACAGCGCCGAGCAAGGCATTTGGGCTGGCATTAATAACGAGCGAACCAAAGCCGGTTTGGGTGCATTAAAATTTGATGCACGGCTTTCGGCGGCGGCTCGAGGTCATGCCAAAGACATGGCAGATCGCAATTTTTTTGACCATCGTTCCGGCAAACCTGGCTTTGACACGCCAGGCGACCGGATTCATCAGGCTGGCAGTTTTGAACAAGCTTGGGCGGAAAACATCGCATTTCTCCAAGGACAACCTGACTCGCGCATCGTTGCAACGTTTGTGACGGGTTGGATGAAAAGCCCAGGGCATTTTAAGAACATCATGACCACAAATTTTACCCATACCGGCGTGGGAGTTTTTAAAAGCAGCGACGGACGGGTGTACGCAGTTCAAGTGTTCAGCACCAGAGAGTTTGAAACCACGTTTGATACTATTTCTGGCAACGTGCGTTTCAATGACCTCGAGTTGCGCGGTATCAACAAGCCAAACCTCGAGCTTGCCGTGTTTTCATCACGCAATTATTTGCGAGTTATTCCGCAAGATGGCAACGGGCGTTTTGCCATGAAAATCCCGTTTGCTGGCAATGCCAAATTTGATGTGGGCTGGCGAGAACGAGGCTCAAGCAAAAACTTTTTGCTGGCAAAATACGTCCAAACTTCTGGTGTTGCCAAGGCTGGCAAGCTCGAGGCGAAAAACCATCCTGGGACATCGCCGTTTTCGCTCGAGGCGAATGTTTTGGTGCAAACCAGTTTCTCGCAAACCTTGACCATTAAATTTTCAAACGCGACCAAAACACTGTTGGTCATTGAAGTGATCAATGGTTCCGAGGTGCGTCATGCCGTGCAAAACAATCAAGTTCAATTGACCTGTCCTGCCTTAAGCCCAAAACGCACGGTGCAAATCGCACATGGCAACAGCATCACCACAGAATTTATTTGGAATTGCGCTACGGGCAAACTCGAGCCTTCTTTTGACAAGTAAGGGTAAACTCGAGCATCAAGAGAAAGCGAGCATTTTATGACCCAAGTGGCTGAACAAGCGGTGCTGACCAAACTCGAGAATGGTGTGTTTTACATCACCATGAACCGTCCCGAAAGCCTCAATTCGGCAAACGAGGCGATGTTGCTGGCGATGCAGTCAGCGCTCTCGAGCGCCGAAAAAGATGACAATGCCCGAGTGATTGTGATTACGGGGGCTGGACGTGGTTTTTGTTCTGGCGCAGATTTGCGTGAAGGGATTCATGGCAACCTGAAAGAGCATTTGGACAAAACTTTCAGACCCGTGATCACCCGCATGACCAACCTCGAGAAACCCGTGATTACCGCCGTCAACGGGGTTGCGGCTGGGGCTGGGGCGAGCATTGCGCTGGCGGGCGACATTCGTTTGTGGAGCGACGCCGCCAACATGATGCAGGCTTTCTCCAAAATTGCCTTGATTCCCGATGCGGGCAGCACCTGGTTTTTGCCGCGCCTTGTTGGTTACAACCGCGCCTTTGACCTGATGGTTCACGCCGAGAAAGTTTTAGCAGAGGACGCGCTGCAAATGGGTCTGTGCGAACGGGTCTATCCTGCCGAAGAATTTGAAGCCAAAGTCAGAGCCTTTGCCGAGAATCTGGCACTTGGACCGACCAAGACTTTTGGCTTGACCAAAAGAGCACTCCTGAAAAACCTTTCAAATACCCTGGATGAAGCACTCGAGTACGAGGGGCAGTTGCAGAACATTGCGGGCGCGAGCAGCGACTTTGCGGAGGGCGTGAGCGCATTTCTCGAGAAACGAGCCGCAAAATTTAAGGGAAAATGAACAATCTCGAATGGCTCGAGCGCATCAATGTCGCCGATGTCCTGGCAACAGCGGCAACCAGAACCGTGGTTGATACCGGCGCGTTTAAGTTGCTGCTTGACCCAGTCAACGATTTTGCGGGAATGAATTGGGCGACCCCGCTGAAACCTGTCCCAACACAGGCTGAAATTGCCGAGCTTTGTGAAGTGTTTAAAGCCCATAGTCGCACTCCAAGACTCGAGTTTATTGCCCAGTGCTGGGCAGGACTTGGAGAGACGCTCGAAAGGGCTGGTTTTCGTTCTGAAGGTGAAGCCCAGGACATCATGATCGTCACTCGAGTAACGTTTCT
>JANMUC010000321.1:0-6893 GCA_031391225.1 Deinococcales bacterium | reverse complement strand
GTTCGTTTTTCATAGACCGCGAGATTCGCGTTAAAACTCGTCCCTCACAGTGTCCTAGCTTATTTTCTTGGGTGGGGTTGTGATGATCTCACGACACCACCGATTTGATCCATGCAATGCAATCTCCAACATGATTTACGGTCTGACCGTCACCCGATCATTGCTGGTTTTGACCTCGAGTTCTGCCATGCCAAAACCATTGCTGCGTCTGGCTTCAAACGTTTGATCCTCGAGTTTCAGGTCAAAGCCTGGAAGATTCACATCGATTTTCGAGTTGCTGGTGCTGCCGCGAATCAATAATCCTGACGGTGCATTCAAACCGATCAGTTGTACGTTGCCGTTGCTGGTGAACAAACTACTTTTGCTGTTGTTGGCAAAGTTCACCCGCTCCAAGGTCACGCTGGCGTTGCTCGTCTCGAGTCTCAGTTCGACATCGTTGGCATTTGTAACTCGAATGCTGCCATTGGACGTTCTGGCATTGACTTTTCCCGCAATCCGCTCGAGCGTGATCACATCGTTGCTCGTCTCGAGTTTGAGATCGCTATTGCCTGTGTCTTTGGCGTTGATGCTGGCGTTGGACGTGCTCGCATCGAGATTCTTGATTGTCCCAACCACATCGATCACGCCATTGGAGGTTTTTAAACTCAACTCGAGGTTCGCTGGTACACTTAAGGTTAAATTGATCCCAGAGTTCCAAGCAAAAAACGGTTTTTTCGCCGTCAACAACAAGATATCGCCGCGCCGCTCGAGGTTCAGATTTGCGCCGCCTTTGCGTTCGACTTGAAGCTTGGATTCTTTGGCAACATTCAAACGAATAAAACCATTGAAACCTCTCACCTCGAGCCGTCTTAAACCATTCGTGTCAAAGGCTTGCGAATCTTCGACTTCTCTGGGGTTAAATACAGGACTCAAACTGCTGCCATTCCACCCGCCCGCGCTGAACAAACCGCCCGCAAAAATCACCGCGCCCCACAACAATGCCCGATCGAGCGGCAAGAATTTCAGCCAACCCAGCGCGATCACCGCCGCCAAAAACAGCCACCACAGACCGCCAAGTGGAGTGAACAACAAGATCAACAGCAGCACGCCAAGCGGCAACCATGAGGTTTGGACATGAGGGGTTTCGGGTTTCATAAGTGTTACTACGAGTTTAGTCGAAGTTGGTTCCCAAAGGAAGCAGAGGGCACTGACCAAGAATTCGAGCGACCTGAAATTTGATGCTTGAACAGCAAAAAAGCCCTGAGCGTTACCGCTTCAGAGCTTTTGGTTTTATGAATTTATCTTCTGCCGAATTGTCCAGTGGTGGCGGCTGGTGTTGCGGCAGCGGCGGGGCGTTGCCCTGGCTGACCAGCGTTCGGGGCGTTCAGGCTTTGATCGGTAAAACCAGTAATTTTACTGAGACGGTCAAATTCTTTGGAATCCACCGCCCTCGAGAAACCCATTTCGTAACTGATGACTTTGCGTTTGACCAGATCGGCAAGGCAGGCATCCATCGTAATCATGCCGACGCTCGCGCCCGTTTGAATCACGCTGGTCAGTTGGTAGGTTTTGCCCTCGCGGATCAGGGCGCGAACGGCGGCGGTGGCTTGCATGATCTCGTAGGCGATCACACGACCGTCGCCAGACATGCGCGGAATGATTTGTTGGGTAATGACGGCTTGTAAGTTGTTCGCCAGTTGCACCCGAATTTGGGCTTGTTGCACCTCTGGGAACACGTCTACAATACGGTCAATCGCTTCTGGGGCGCTGTTGGTGTGCAGTGTTCCCATCACCAAGTGACCCGTTTCTGCGGCGGTGACAGCCGAGTGAATGGTTTCGTAATCACGCATCTCGCCGACCAGAATCACATCTGGCGCTTGACGCAACACGGCACGAAGTGCTTTCTCAAAACTTTGGGTGTCCTGTCCAATCTCGCGTTGGTTGATGATACTGGTTTTGTGGCTGTGTGCAAACTCCACAGGGTCTTCAATGGTGACAATATGAACTTTGCGGTTGGTATTGATGTAATCAACCATGGCTGCCAAAGTCGTAGATTTACCCGAACCGGTTGGTCCTGTGACCAGCACCAAACCTCGAGGTTGATTGGCAATCGCAACCAGTGTTTCGGTTGGCAAACCAATATCGGCCAGCGGTTTGATGGCTGTTGGAATCAATCGCAGGACACCACCAACGCTTTCGCGTTGATAAAAAACGTTGACGCGGTAGCGTCCCAAGCCCGTAATCTGAAACGAAAAGTCATTCTCGCGGTTCTCTTCAAAATCCCGTTGTTTCTTTTCGGTCATCATCGAGTACATCAGTTTGCGGGTTTCTTGAGGGTTGAGCGGGTTTGTCCACTCGCCCGAGGTCCACTCGCCGTGAATCTTAAACTGCGGCGGCAAACCCACAGTCAAAATAATGTCTGAGGCAACGCGTTCCACGGCATAACGCAAGATGCTGGTGATATCAAGTTCGGCAGATGTGTTCATGCGACCTCCAAGGGTTCGTAAAGCTTACACGCAGTTTACGCCTCCGGATACCCTTCCGACCCCAATTTTGCACAATGAGATTTGATTAAACTCGAGCGGGGTCGGTACGGCGGCGCAACAACAGCACCAGCAAGAAAAAAAACGTGTTCGCCAGCACCACCGTCGCCCCTGGTGGAATGCTCAGATGATACGAGGCGTACAAGCCCAGCACGCCCGAAACCATGCCGATGCCCGCGCCAAGCATCATCATGGTACTGACTCGAGCGGTTAACAATCTGGCGGTGCTGGCACTGGTCACCAACAAACTAACCACCAGAATGGTTCCGACCATTTGAATCGCCAAGACCACCGTCAGGGCAATCAAAACCAGCAACAGATTGTTCAAACGGTTCACGGGCAGCCCAATCACCTTGGCTTCGGTGGGGTCAAACGCCACCAACAGCAATTCCTTGTTGAACGCCATCAGCACCAGTCCAACCACCACGCCCAAACCAAGCGTCAACCAGATATCCGCACTCGAGATGCCAAGCGGGTCGCCCGTCAAAATTCTCGAGAGGTCCACCGCATAGGTCTTCACGCTCGAGAGCAGCACCACGCCAAGCGCGAACATGCCGACAAAAATAATGCCAATCGCGCTGTCTTGTTTTAAACCACTACGCTGCGTGACAAACCCAATGCCAAAGGAAGTCAGGATTGCCGCCAGCAAACCGCCGAAAAGCGTGTTGGTTTTCAGTAAGAACGCGCCGACGATGCCAGGAAAAACCGCGTGTGCCATCGCATCACCAATGTACGAAAGCCCGCGCAAGACCACATACACGCCAATCACACCGCACAAACCTGCAACCAGACTGACGCCGACCAGACCGCGCACAAAAAAAAGATATTGCAGAGGCTCGAGCAGAAAATTCATGCTCGAATTCCTCGAGTGAAACTGATGCTCGAACGACATGGCTTCTCGAGTTTTTGCCAGTTTTTTAAGAGGTATACAATCTGAAAACCAAAACCCGAAATATCGCGCACACCATAGGGGCGTTCTCGCGTAGGGGCGAGACATGCCTCGCCCCTACGTAACATCGATTTCTGGACGTTTGAACATATGCTGGGTTTTGACTTTTTGCTCATTTGAATAAGCCTTTCACTATCCACTTAATAGCCACTCGAGAATGTCGCTTCAATGTTCTTTGCCGTGTACACCACATCTGGCTTTCCAGCCGCAATTACCACATGGTTAATCAGCATCAAATGCGAGCACCAAGTTCGTGCCGCCTCGAGATCGTGCGTGACCATCAAAAGTGCTTTGCCGTTTGCGCGTTCAGCCTCGAGGATTTCAAAAATACTGTCTTGGGTTTTGTTGTCCACGCCCGTTAAAGGTTCGTCTAAGAATAAAAGTTTGGATTCTCGAGCCAGCATTCTTGCCAAAAGTACACGTTGTTTTTGTCCGCCAGACAACGCGGCAACAGGACGGTTGGACAAATCACTTACACCTGTTTTGACCAGCGCTTGTTCGACCAGTTGCTTGTCGTTGCCGTTCGGATATTTGAGCCAGCCCATGCGTCCAATTCTTCCCATCATGACCACATCGCGCACGGTCACGGGAAAACTCCAATCCAGGCTTTGTTGTTGCGGCACATACGAAATGGCTTGTATGGGTTTTAAACCCAGTTCGCTCGAGAATGTAATGCTGCCACTCGAGCTTTTTGCCAAGCCCAAAATGGCTTTTAAGAGCGTGCTTTTGCCCGCGCCGTTTGGTCCAATAATCGCCACAAATTCTTTGGGGCAAAGATGAAAATTGACGCCTGTTAATGCTGGTGTATCACCGTAAGACACGACCAAATCGGTGACCTTCAGCAGTTGATGGCTGTGGTCTTTGGGGAATCGCTCTGGGGTGGGTAAGTTTTTCTGCATGGAGGCTCGAGGGTTGTTATTTTAAGGCGTTCACAATCGTCGTGACGTTGTACCGAAAAGCTTTCACGAAACTTTCGCCGCTCGAGCCTTTGATTCCCAGCGAATCCGTGTACAGTGGGGGCGCAATTTTAACGCCTGTATCGCTCGAGATCGCGTTTGCCAGTTTTGGATTGAGGGTGTTTTCCGTAAAGAGCGCCCGTATCTTGTTGGCTTTGATGGCGTCAATCAGTTTGGCAGTTTCTTTGGCGCTGGGTTCGCGTTCTGTGCCACCGCTCGGGATAATCGTGCCTAAAATCTTGAAACCGTAACGTGTCGCAAAATATCCGAGCGAGTCATGGTTGGTAACCAGCACACGATTGTTGACAGGAATTTTTTGCAGTTCGAGTTTCGCCCAGGCATCAAGGCGTTGCAGGGTTTTGATGTAAGCCGCCGTATTTTTTTGGTAACTGCTCGAGTTTGTCGGGTCGGCTTGCGCGAGTGTAGTGGCAATTTTTTTGGTATACGAGATTGTATTTTGTAAATTCCACCACATGTGCGGGTCAATTTCGCCTGTTTCATCACCAACACTGATTTTTTGGGTTTGCAAGCCACTCGAGAGCGCTACAATTTTGGCTTTGCTGCCAGCATTTTTCGCCAATTTTTCAAACCAGCCATCCAATCCCAATCCATTCACAAAAACTATTTTTGCGTCTCCTAGTGCCCGAACGTCTTGCGTGGTCGGTTGATACGTGTGCGCGTCGCCGTTTCTGGGGACAAAATTGGTCACGTTTACCAATTTCCCACCCACGTTTTGCACCAAATCCTCGATAATCGAAAAACTGGTCACGACTTTAATTGGTGCTGCAAGACTGCTGCTCGAGATCAACGCCAGCAGGATGATTAAAATTTTCACTTCACTCCTTATTGAGAACCAATTCTCAATAAGGAGCTTACCCTAAAATTCAGCTCAAGATCAAATCCCAAGACAATTTCGCTCAAACACAACAAACTTGGTAACATCACATCATGACTGCGCTCGAACTTGCTCACCGCATCAAAACCCGTCAGGTGAGCGCCGAAGAAACCATCACCCAAGCCCTTCAAAATGCTCAACACTCGAGCGACCTGAATATTTTCTTAAGCATCTCTGAAACCGCACTTTCTGAGGCTCGAGCCGTTGATGCCAGCATTGCCAAAGGCGAAACCGTTGGCGCGTTGGCGGGCGTTCCCGTGGCACTTAAAGACAACTTGTGCGTTCGTGGAACTCGCACCACCGCAGGTTCAAAAATGCTTGAGCATTTTGTTTCGCCCTACACTGGCACTGCCGTGCAACAGCTTTTAAACGCTGGCGCGATCAGTATCGGCAAAGTCAACCTCGACGAGTTCGGCATGGGTTCGAGCGGCGAAAACAGCGCGTTCGGTGCGACTAAAAACCCTTGGGACACCAGCCGCGTTCCTGGAGGCTCGAGCAGCGGTTCGGCAGCCAGTGTGGCGGCTGGAATCGTACCGATAGCTCTTGGAACGGACACAGGCGGTTCATTGCGCTTGCCCGCCGCGTTTACTGGCACACTTGGCATGAAGCCCACTTACGGGCGCGTCAGCCGTTATGGCGTGGTGTCTTACGCCTCGAGCCTCGATCAGGTCGGCGCAATCGCCCGATCAACTGCCGACCTGGCAGCAACCATGCAAACCATTTGCGGTCATGACCCCAAAGATGCCACCTCATTACAGCATCAAAATACTTTCACCGCTGCCCTCGAGCGTGACATCAAAGGCTTGCGGGTGGGCATCGTGAAGGAAGCTGTCGGTGCTGGCAACTCGAGCAGCGTTCTGGGCGCACTCGAAGCCGTCAAAAGCCAACTCGAGCAACTGGGTGCAACACTCTCCGAAATTTCTTTGCCCTCACTCGAGACTTGCCTCGCCACCTACTACCTGATTGCCTGCCCCGAAGCCTCGAGCAACCTGGCAAGGTACGACGGCATGATTTACTCGCATCGCGGAAGTTTTTCTGGCGATATCAACGACACCATGATGAAAGCACGCGGCGAGGGTTTTGGCGCGGAAGTCAAACGCCGAATTCTAATGGGCACTTACGCCCTCTCGAGCGGCTATTACGACGCCTATTACTCCAAAGCTTTAAAAGCCAGAACCTTGATTGCCCGTGAATTCGCTCGAGCTTTTGAAAACGTGGACGTGCTCTTAATGCCCACCGCCCCGAGTGCCGCCTTCAAAATCGGCGAAAAATCAGATGACCCAGTTTCAATGTACCTGAGCGATGTGGACACCGTTGCCGTCAACTTGGCAGGTTTACCCGCCATCAGCGTGCCGTTCGGTTTTGAAGACTCGAGCGGCGCGTACAACCCAAACCAAGGTCTGCCTGTCGGTGTGCAATTTATTGCCCCAGCCCTGCAAGACGAACGCCTGATTACGGTCACTCACGCCCTCGAGCAAGCCACGAACGCCATGTTTTTAAAAACCGCAACCCCCAGATAAATTTTAAGGAATTTCTTTGCCACACCGTCGCATCATTTACCCACACCTGTC
>JANMUC010000112.1:0-6635 GCA_031391225.1 Deinococcales bacterium | reverse complement strand
CGCAATTTGGTACAATTCATGTCCAACCCCTTTTTACAACCTCGAGTTCAACCGATTCATGCGCTAAGAACCCGTTTGGCGCTGGCGTACACGGTTTTGACGCTGTTTTTGACTGGACTTTTGGGAATGGCTTCTTATTTTGGAATCAATTTTGCCCTGGAACGTCATTTAAAAGAAGAAACCAGCAATTACGGGAAAAGCCTGCAAGCCAGGTTCGACAACCCAATCAATGCCCTTCAAGAGCAAGCGTTTTACGGCGAAGTTTACTACCAATTTCACGACCTTGACGGAAAACCCGTCAGCGAATTTCGCTCAAGCAACCTTGGAAACGTGCAACTGCCGACCGTCAATGGTTTAGCGCAGCTCGAGAGTCGGCTGCTCTGGATTGGAACAACCAATTGGACGATCCGCTCCCATGTCGTTGGCAGTATTTATGTTGCCGTTGATGCCAGAGAACTCGAGCAAACCCGTAAATTTGCGCTAATTGCCATGGCAGGTTTGGCGTTGCTGGCGACGCTTTTGGCATTTCCGCTGGGATACACAATCGGTGCTCGAGGCTTAAAACCGCTCGAGGTTGCGGCAGCCCGGGCTGCCAACGTTGACCCGTCAAATCCGCAGGCGCTCGGCTTGACGGGTTTGGTCAACGATGAGGTTGGGGTCTTGGTGAACGCTTTAGAGGGCACACTGACCAGAATTCGTGAGCGCCAACACGTTGAACGCGGTACGCTCGCCGAAATTGCCCACGAACTCGGAACGCCTTTAACCGTGCTGACCGCCCAACTTGAGAACCTTGCCGCCCAAACCGCCAATCCGCTCGCCATCAGCGCTCGAGATGCCGCCTGGGACATCGCCCGCACCAGTGAAGACCTGTTGCTGCTGGCACGCGGCGAACTCGAACCAACTTTGGATTTGCATCTTCTGGATGCCAGGGATGTAGTGAAGGCGGTCGCGCTCGAGTATCAGCACTCGCCAATCGAATTGATTTTGCCGCCAATGCGTCTCGAGATTAGCGCCGACCCCTTGCGATTGCGTCAAGCCATTCGCAATTTGACCCGCAATGCCGTTCGTGCCGTGACCAACACCAAAGAAACCCGTGAATTCAGACCTGCCAGTGTGCAATTAAAACTCGAACAACAAGGTCAAAAAGCTGTGATTTCAGTGATTGACAACGGACCTGGGATTCGACCCGAAGACCTCGAGCATATCTTCGAGCGTTTTTACTCTCGGGCTGGAGGCTCAGGTATTGGATTAGCCGTGGTGCGACGAATTGCCAGAGCGCACGGCGGCGAGGCTCAAGCATTCAACAATTCTTCTGGTGGTGCGACGTTTGTCCTCGAGTTGCCGCTTGCCGACCTCGAGCTTGAATAAGATTTTGGTATCCTCGAAGCTATGACTGCAAGTCCAGCCCCTTTGGAAAATGTGCGCGTTGCCGATTTTAGCCGTGTTTTAACTGGCCCGTTTGCCACCCAAACCTTGGGCGACATGGGCGCAGACGTGATCAAAATTGAACCACCAACCGGCGATGACACCAGGGCGTGGGGTCCACCGTGGGTCGGCGACCAAGCCACGTATTTCATCAGTACCAACCGCAACAAACGCAGCATCGCGCTCGATCTGAAAACACAGGCTGGACACGAGGTCGCCAGAAAGATTATTGCGACTTCTGATGTCCTGGTCGAGAATTTTAGACCTGGCACAATGGCGAAACTTGGACTAGACCCGAAACAATTGATGCTCGAGCATCCACGATTGATCGTTTGTAGTATTTCTGGTTTTGGCTCAACCGGACCACTCTCGAGTTGGGCGGGTTACGACGTGATCGCCCAAGGCATGAGCGGTTTTATGGCGTACACGGGCGAAATTGGTGGCGTGCCAACCAAAGCGGGCGTTGCCGTTGCCGACATTTTTGCGGGTTCTCTCGCCACCCAAGCGATTTTGGCGGCGCTCTATGAACGTGAGAAAACCGGCATCGGCAGACGCATTGAAGTCAACCTGCTCGAGGCGATGATTGCGCTGGGAACATACCAAATCTCGAGGTATCTGGGCGCAAATGAAGACGCCGAACGAATCGGAAACGATCACCGCAGCATCGTGCCTTACGGAACGTTTGCCACCAAAGACGGTTTTGTCAATATCGCTGGAGGCAACGACGCGCTGTTTGTTAAACTCTGTCAAACCCTCAAGGCTTCAGACTTACTCGACCCCAAATTCTCGAGCAATGCGGCACGGGTTGAACTCCGAACAGAACTCACATCGTTACTCCAGCAACACCTCAAACTTTTCACCTCGAGCGAGGTTGTTGCAAAATTGCAAGCTGCTGGTGTGCCATGTGGTCCAATTTGGAGCGTATCTGAGGTCATGGAAAGCGAATTTGTGCAAGCTCGAGGTGTCACGACCAACCTCGAGCATCCAGAACTTGGTACAGTCAAATTGATCACACCACCATTCGAGTTCGACGGTCAACGGTTGGCAGTGCGCAACCCACCGCCAACCTTGAATCAGCACGAGCAAGAGATTCTCGAGGAACTCGAGTCGGGAAAATGGTAGTTGCGCGTCCAGATTGCTGTGGGTATCTCGAGTTTTAAATCATGTGCTAGACAAGAATCCTACCCACCAAATTAAGGCGGACAGGCTAGTAGGGTGCGCCTCGCGCACCATGAGCGCGTGACCAACGGTGCACAGGGTGCACATTACAGAAAACCCTCGAGTTGCAAAATCTCGAGGGCAAACTCAGACTTAAAAATTATTTTGAGAGTTGCTTAAATTCCTCGAGCAAGCCTGCCACGTAATCAAAACCGTTCTGCCAGAAATTTGGGTCTGAAAGGTTCACGCCCATGCCAGCCACCAGTTCTTCAGGGCTGGCACTTTCGCCATTCGAGAGAAATTTGATGTATTTGGGAACGAAGCTTTCACCCTCGAGTTTGTACTGACGGTAAAGCGCAAAAACCATCAGCATTCCAAAAGCGTAGGCATAGCAGTAAAAACGGTAGCTGATGACGTGCGGAATGCCAATCCAACCCCAACGATCACCGCTGGTCTGAATCACCGAATCGCCGTAAAAACGTTTGATAGTGTCTGACCACAGCTCCGAATAACGCTGGCTCGAGACGACACCCTTCGCGCGTTCCTGGTGTGCCAGTTGCTCCCAACGTGTGATCTGAATTTGGCGGTAACAGGTGCTGGCAACATCCTCGAGTAACTTGGCAATCAGGGCGCGGCGTTCATTGGCAGGCGCAACCTCGAGCAAGTAATCCATTAAAAGCATTTCGCAGAACACACTGGCGGTTTCGGCGAGCGGCAGACTGTGCCCGTAATTCACCCTTTTTAAGCTTCTCGAGAGTTCGGCATGAACCCCGTGCCCAAGCTCGTGCGCGAGGGTGAACACATCGTCGAGCTTACCCGTAAAATTGGTCAGAATGTAGGCGTTGTGTTTGGGTGAAAATCCCGAGCAGAATGCCCCGCCACGTTTACCTTCTCGAGGATTAAGGTCAATTCGTTGTTCGTCAAAAAATGCTTTTGCCAACTTCTCAAGCTTGGGACTAAAGCGTGCAAAAGCCGTCAAAATAAGTTTTTGCGCTTCTTCATAGGTATAGGTGGTCTCCGATGTCTCGAGTGGGGCGTACATGTCAAAACTCGAGAAATCGGTAATACCCAAAACCTTGGCTTTGACCTGGAAAAACTCTTGCAAAATGCCCGCGTTCTTTTCGGTGCTCGCCATCAACGCTTCGATGCTTGCGAGCGGCAATTCGTTGCTGAGGGCGTTGGGTTCCATCACGTCGCTGTGATGACGCAAGCCAATGTCGAGTTTCCAGTCTTGATAGACCGTATTAAAAATAAACGTCAGCACATGCTCTTGCATCTCGAGCGCATTGTTTTGGGCTTGCTTGGCAGCTTGGCGCAATGCGCGGTTCGGGTGGCTCGAGAATTGACGCAACTCCGAGAGTTGATACGTGCCAAGTACGCCCTCTACCTCGAGGTCAACTTTGATTTTGCTGGTGATCTCGGTGTACAACTGCCCCCAAGCGTTGCGCCCCGTTAAAGCCTTGCTGGTCATCAGTTGTTCTTCGGCTTCGGACAAGGTGTGCGGTGTGAATGTCCGAATGGTGCTTAAAAAATGGTGATAGTCGAGCAGCACTTTGGCGTTTGACCAAGCATTGAAAACATCGCTTGGCAGTTGGATCAACTCGAGGCGCACAAACACCAGCAAATTGTTGGTCTCGTTCGCCGCCAAACGCACCCGATCCAGCAAGGTTTTGATTGCCATGTCATCGGTTTTTGCCGAAAAACAAAGCCCCGCGTACCAAGTCGGTTTATACAATTGGACGACCATTTCAAAATATTGATCGAGCATTTCAAAAGCTTGATCTGGACTTAAACTCGAGATTTTGGTCTTAAATTTTTCAGCAAACGCTGTTGCCGATACTCGAGCCGCACTGGAATCCAACTCGAGTTGCGGGTCGTTGATGCCTTGGTAAATGCCGCTTAAATCCCATCGGACGTCTGGTTTTTCCAACACTTGATTCATGGATTCTCCTAAAGTTTAACGAAACAATAACGTCATCAAGAAAAAAACCAGCAGAATACCGCCCAGAATCATCAACAGTGGCGGCAAAACCACTTGATACGCCGCCACGGTCAAGGCGACAAAATCTTTCCAATCGGGTTTGATTGGCGCTTCATCAACTCCAGCAGGCTCAAATTGATCGTTGACGAACACCCCTGGTGGCATTTCAGGTTTCTGGCTCACAAGATTAGTTTAACGTTTTACAAGCAGAAAACTGTTCCAAGTTCGTGACCTCGAGACTTCGAGCGGCAATCTCGAGTAGTCTATAAGCATGAAACCGGATTTACAAAAACACTTGGGCACGAAAGTACGAATTGTGATTGATCGTCCGATAGGTACAAAACACCCAAAATACAAGGCTACGATTTACCCGATCAATTGCGGTTTTATTCCCAAAACCATTTCAGGCGATGGACGCGAAGTTGACGTTTACGTGCTTGGCATCTCTGAGACTTTGAAGCCATTTACCGAACTCGAGGTCGAAATTATCGCGCTGATTATTCGCCAAGACGACCTTGAAGACAAACTTGTTGGCAGTAGCGATGGCACAATTTACACCGAAGAAGAAATTTTAAAGCAACTCGAGTTTCAAGAAAAATTCTTTCAATCTAGGGTAATCATGAAAACCACGCCAACTGGGTGACACTTCTACCGCCACAATCGCAGTAGATTAAAGCCATGTTTGAGATCAAACGCCGTACAAGTGTTGCCGTCAACGTTGGAGGGGTCTGGGTCGGTGGGACAAATCCTGTGGTCGTGCAAAGCATGACCAACACCGACACCGCCGATGCCAAAGGCACAGCAAATCAAGTCATCGAACTCGCCCATGCGGGCAGCGAACTGGTGCGCATTACCGTTAACAACCACGATGCCGCTCGAGCCGTGCCGGAAGTTGTGGCACGTATCGAAGAGGCTGGTTATCCTGTTCCAATCATTGGCGATTTTCATTACAACGGTCATATTTTGCTGCGTGAATTTCCAGAAACCGCCAGGTTGCTCGCCAAATACCGCATCAACCCAGGCAATGTCGGCGTTGGCGAAAAACACGATGCGAACTTTAAAACCATGATTGAAGTCGCCAAAGAATTCAATAAACCTGTGCGCATCGGTGTGAACTGGGGCAGCCTGGATCAAAGCAAAGTCGTACGCATGATGGACGAAAACACCCGTGCCGAAAATCCCATCTCGAGCGACGAGCTGATGATTGCCGCGATGCTCGAGAGTGGACTTGAAAGTGCACAGATGGCAGAGGGTTACGGTTTGGCTCGAGATCAGATTATTATTTCCGCGAAAATATCGAATGCGCCAATGCTTTGGGATGTCTACCGCAAACTAGCCGCCAGTTGCGACTACGCGCTTCACCTGGGCTTGACCGAGGCTGGCATGGGGATGAAAGGCATTGCCGCCTCGAGCGTCGCGTTATCGCCACTTCTAGCCGAGGGCATCGGCGACACCATTCGCGTGTCTTTGACCCCAGAACCAGGCGCGACTCGCAAACTCGAGGTGGAAGTCGCAAAGCAAATCCTGCAAGCTGTCGGGATTCGCACCTTCAGCCCACAAGTGACCGCCTGCCCAGGTTGTGGACGCACGACCAGCAGCCTGTTTCAAGTGCTGGCGCAAGACATTCAAACCGACTTGGACGCTAACATGCCCGTCTGGAAATCCAAATATCCAGGCGTCGAAGTTTTGAAAGTTGCCGTGATGGGCTGCGTGGTCAACGGACCAGGCGAATCCAAACACGCCGACATTGGCATATCGCTGCCAGGAACAGGTGAAGAACCTCGAGCACCTGTGTACCGCGACGGACAACTTGTGACCACGCTGAAAGGTGCGCACATCGCCCAAGAGTTTATGCAAATGGTCAGCGAGTACATTGAGAATAGGTTTGGAACTCGAACTTCGATGTGAAACTCATAGTTTCCCATTTTACATTAGTGAACTTGCGGTATCAAAAGAAGAAATTGGAAAACTCGAAGGGCTGGAAGTTGCCATCGTTGGCGATGTTAAACACTCGAGGGTCGCACGGTCAAACGCGGATTTACTGGTCAAACTGGGCGCAAAAGTCCGTTTG
>JANMUC010000306.1:0-2367 GCA_031391225.1 Deinococcales bacterium | reverse complement strand
GACAGGTTCTGCCAGCACACAGGCGACATCCCGAGGCTCGAGGGCGGCGCGTAAGGCTTCAACGTCGTTCCATTCGACAACTTTGGTGGTCAAGTCTGGATTGACTGGTGCGCCAATATGCCCGACCCTTGGCACAACCTGCCCATACTCGAGGGTGGCAAAAGTTTCATCCACCGTGCCGTGATAACACCAGTTAAACACCAGAATTTTGGGGCGTTTGGTGATGTGCCGCGCCAGCCGAATTGAGAAACGGTTGGCATCGGTGGCGCTGACGGCGAATTGCCAGTACGGCAATCCAAAACGCGCACTCAGCAATTCGGCTGCCAGAATCGCGTCCAAACTGGGCAGCATGGTCGTGCTGCCCTTGGCGACCTGGCTCGAGATGGCGGTTACGCTAGGGACCGGCGCGTGACCGGTCATTGCACCCGTGTCACCCAAGCAAAAATCCAGGTATTCATGACCGTCCACATCCCAGAATCTCGAGCCTTGGGCGCGATCTACGAAAACGGGAAATGCGCCCGCCCAACGCACCATCCAGTGCATTGGCACACCACCCAAAAGATGGCTTTTGGAGCGTTCAAACAGGGCTTGAGACTTCGGATGCTGCTCAATGAATGTCTGCTCTTCAATCTCGAGCAGCGCGTGCAACCTTTCGCGGCGAATCACAATTTACCGCGCTTTCAATTTGGTCCACACTGCGTCGTAAATCTTATTGCCCGCGCCCAAATCCAGAATAAACTCGAGCTTTTTCATGACGCTTTCACTTGGGTAAATGCCAGGGTTTTTGACATCTTTGGCGTTGATAAAAGGTTTGGCAGCTTCGTTGGGTGTGGCGTAACGGTTGTAATTGCTTAACCTCGCGCCAACTTTCGGGTCGAGGATGTAATTGATAAAAGCGTGCGCCATTTTCGGGTTTCTCGCGCCAGCCGAAATTGACATGTTGTCCACGAATACAACCGTGCCTTCTTTGGGTACAAAATAACCAATGTTCGGATTTTCGTCTTGCATTTTAACGCAGTCGCCGTTGTACGCCACACCGTACACGGCTTGACCTGCCGCAACTTTATTGCGTGCCCCAACGCCGCCATCAAAGCCCAAACTGCGACCCTTGGCTTCAACCATCAACTCGAGCGCCTGTTTTAAATCTTCGGGTTTGGTCGAGTTTAAGCTTTTGCCCAGGTACATCAACGCGGGTCCGATCATTTCTCGGATGCTGTCCATCATGACAAACGCGCCTTTTTGCTTACTTTTATCGAACAACAAACCCCAGGTTTGATCGGGGTTCTTGAGTTTTTTCTTGTCGTAAACAATGCCCACCGTTCCCCACTGATACGCAATGCTGTAAGCATTGTTTGGGTCGTAACTGGTGTTGACAAACTTTTTGGAGAGGTTCTTAAAATTTGGAATCTGGCTTTTATCAAGCTTTAACAACAAGCCCTTTTTGACCATGATCGGCACGGCGTACTGCCCTGGCACGACCACATCGTATTGTTCTTTCCCGCCCACCTCGAGCTTGGAGATCAGGTCTTCGTTGGATTCGTAGAGGCTGTAATTGACTTTGACATTAAATTTTTTCTCGAAGTCTTTGACGATGCCTGGGTCAATGTATTCGGACCAGTTAAAAACGCTCAGCACGTTTTGTTGGGCTTGCGGTTGACCCGCCAGCAAACCCAAAACCAGCACCGAACCAGCCGCCAAAAAGATAAGTTTTGCTTTCATGATTTCCTTTTTTAATACTCGAGCATCCCGAAAAAAATTTCACTTCGGGGCAGGGACACGTATGCAGTTCAGACCGAAGTCAATGCAAAAAGAAAACCATAGGTGGAGGTAAGGCAGCAGTCATTGACATAACAGTTTTTGCACCTCCAGAGATGCAGCACAATACCAGCAATCGTGGGGTGAAATGCAAGCCCAGGACACTCGAGAGAAATCAAAATATAGCTTGATCCTCGAGTTGTTGTAACTCGAGGTCATTGTTGGCAGCCAGAGTTGAGCGATTGTCGTAATTTTTTAGGACGTTTCTATGGTCTGCGACAGGCAAAATAGGTGTCAAACGCAAAGTCATAACTGGGCAAATCCATCTGGACATTTGCCACCCAGATGGATTCCTCGAGCCAGAAGACATCAAGCTAATCGGGCGTGATGTTGACTTATTTTTTGATCACCTCGAGCACGGTTTTTACGACGTTGGCAACGTTAAATCCAAGCTTCTCGAAGACTTCGGCATCGGGCGCACTCGCACCAAAGCGGTCAAGGGTCACGGTTTTGCCGTCCAAGCCGACGTAACGTTCCCAACCAAAGCTTGCCGCCGCCTCAATGCCAACCCTCGCGCGGATGTGTGATGGCAGGACGCTTTCGCGGTACTCG
>JANMUC010000280.1:0-1390 GCA_031391225.1 Deinococcales bacterium | reverse complement strand
TGCTCGAGGAGTACGCCAAAGAAGTGAACGAAGACATCTCTCACAAAAAGCCTGGTTTTTTCGAGAACCTGGGCAAAGCCATTCGCGGCGAATAAGAATTTAAACTCGAGCCAAGGCAACCGTTATGGTTGCCTTTTTGATTTGGGTTACACCTGTGCAAGACACTATATTTTGCCTTCGAGAGACTAAAAACCCAAAAGTACGCTACCGTAAAGGCATGAAACCAATTCTGTTGATCGCAACCATCACCCTCCTCAGCTCGAGCGCCTGGGCAGCCTGCGACCACCCGTACTTTCCATCTGCCGCCAACACCACCTGGCAATACCGAAGCAGCATGAAAAATACCGAACACACCACCAAAATTTTGAGCAACAGCGGCTTGAGCTTTGTGATGGAAAATAATTTTGGCAGCCTGAAAGTCAAAAACACCATCAAATGCGAATCTGACGGCAGCTTGACCCAAACCGAATACCCAACCATGAGCGGACTTTCCGCCAACATGAAAATCGAAACCGTTTCTTACGAGGGCGCAGCCTTTCCAGCGCCAGCCAAATGGGTGGTCGGCTCGAGCTGGACGAACTCTTTCAAAGTCAAAATATCGATTGAGATGGGCAAAAGCACCATGAATCAAAGTGGCACCATGAAAATCAGCAGCAAAATTGCCGCCGAAGAAACCGTTAAAGTCCCAGCAGGCACATTCACCGCCCTCAAAGTGACCCAAACCATCGCTCAAGACATGCTGATGAACATTGGCGGGAAAAGTACACCTGTCAAAAACACGATCACCACCACATCGTGGTACGCGAAAAACGTTGGATTGATCAAAAGCGTTGCCTCGAGCATCACCACGCAATTGATGAAATTTACGAAACCTTAAAGCTCGAGGATTATTTTTTGATCGCCTCGAAATTTTGGTTATCGATTTGTTGGGTCACGTTTTTAAATTCAATCACCGCAGGTTTAAACGTGTAACCTTCTAAGCTGGGGGTCAGTGTCCCACTCCAAGTGGGTGGAATGGTGCACGTAAAATAACCATCGGACTGTGAACGCTGGCAAGCCGTATCTTCACCGTTCACCAGAAATCCTGCGTCGAGCATCACGCCACCAACACCGTGACCACCCTGTGTGATAATACCAGTCACCAGAACCCTGCGCTCATGACGTAACACCGCCGAAGTCGCAAAGTCAGCATTAAAACCGAGGGCTTGATTGCGCTTGACCTTTTGCGCAACACGCTTCAACGTCGCATTAGGGCAAACGCACTAGTGAGAAACATGAAAGCCTAGTAACCTTAATGCGTAATCACTATCTCGAGCCGCACGAACTCGTTTACGTCGAACAGACACTGTTTTATCCGCATCCAACGACAAAATATTCAACACCATCCTCC
>JANMUC010000252.1:0-5828 GCA_031391225.1 Deinococcales bacterium | reverse complement strand
CTCGAGCCGATCAAACCCAAATTCTTACACAATGATGTTCACGAAATGAACGTGATGGTGAAGCGAAGCAACCATTCGTACTTGGCGTTGATTGATTGGGGTTGTGCTGGTTGGGGCGACCCTGCAATTGATTTTCGGATTGCACCAATTCAAGCCGTGCCATTCATGCTCGAGGGTTATCGGTCTGTCACGTCTTTGGAACACGAAGAGACGGTCGAAGCTCGAATTTTGTGGGATCAACTCGGTATTGCTTTGCGTCGCATGAACCTCGAGCTTCAATTTGCTGCTGTCAAACATGGCTTTCAACCATTCAGCAGGTTGATGCAACTTTGGCGTTTTACGCATCAGCAGCAAGATTCACCGTGGAAAAAATGGTTTCCAATGCTGTAAATTCCAAATGTTTAAAGTCGTATTCCAAACGTTTTCTGCAAACCCAAACGCCCCGTTTCAGTCACCCGCAACGCGCGTCCATTTGAAAGGCGTGCCAACCACCTCAACTCGAGCATTTTACTGGTGATGGCACGACCCAGCGCACCGCCAAGGTGGTGTTTGCGTTCGGTCCAATCCAAACAGGCTTTGGCGAAATGACGCTGCAAGGCAAGCGTCTCGAGGTCAAGCCCAAATGCTTCAAAGGTTCTCCAGCCCGTGGGCGTCAGGTTCAATTGCAAACCGTCTTGCTCGAGACACCCCGATTTTTTTAAAGCCTGCACCAATTCCACGCCCAACCATCCTGCCAGATGGTCGTAACAGGTTCTCGCAAAGCACAAATCGGTGTCGCTCGAGTTTTGCTTTCTGGCTTGCGGCGCAATCACCATCAAGGCTTCAAGTGCTGCTGCAACCTCCGCGCTCGAGAGTCGGTAATAACGATGCCGCCCATGCGATTCCACGGTCAGCAATTTTCCCTCGAGCAATTTTAATAAGTGCGTGCTGGCAGTTTGCGGACTGACTCCAGCCAACTCTGCCAGTTCACCTGCGGGCAGCGCCAAGCCGTCCATCAACGCACAGAGCATCGCGGCTCGAGCGGGTTCGCCCATGAGTGCAGCAACGCTGGAAAGATCGGTTTCAAGACGAGACTCGAGGATCATGGGTTCAGTTTAAAGCTCAAAGTTGCAAAATGTTTCGACGCGCATCGAAACAATGGCTACTGGCTTGTGGATAAGCTCGAGCCTGTGGATAACCCTGTGGATAAATCAATCGTCATCACGCCAAACATTCTGTATTACGGCACGCCCATCACGCTTATCAGCACGGTCAACGAACATGGCGAGGCGAACATTTCACCCATCTCGAGTTCTTGGGCACTCGGTGATCGGGTGGTGCTCGGCTTTGGTTTGGACGCGCAAGGCTTTCTCAACCTTTCTGAAAACCGCGAATGCGTGATCAACGTTGCCAGTCCAGAAACTATTGACGGAATCGGGAAAATTGCCGATACCACTGGACGCAATCCACCCTCGAGTGTCGGGCATGAATACCGTTTTGAAGCCGACAAATTTGATTTGGGCGGCTTCACAAAACTCGAGTCTGACCGTGTGAAACCACCGCGCATTGCCGAATGCAAACTGCAACTCGAGACTCGAGTTTTAGCAATTCACCTGCTGGCTGGCGATTGCGGTTGCGCCGCCGTCGAAACCCAAGTCGTGCGGGTTCATGCCCATCCTGATATTGTCGTGACTGGCACAAACCACATCGACCCGCAAAAATGGCATCCATTGTTTTACGTTTTTCGACACTATTTCAGCACGGGCGCACGCCTGGGCAAGAATTCCTGGGCAGAAATTTGAAACCAACAACCCCTGCCGCTCGAGCTTGGTTGACCGCCCTAGGACTGGCACTTGGTCCTACTGTCGCGCTTGGCTTTGCGCGTTTTGCTTACGCGCTACTGCTGCCCGCCATGCGAGCCGAATTGCACTGGACGTACTCGTTATCGGGCGGAATCAACACCGCCAACGCTTTGGGATACTTAATCGGCGCACTGCTTGCCTCGCCAGCCATGCGAATTTTCGGCACAAAACTTGCGTTTATTGCCGCCTTGTTTGTGACCGCACTGGCACTGATTGGGCTAGGCATTAGCGATGATTCTATTTGGTTGATTCTCGCTCGAGGGTTAGCGGGTATTGGCGGCGCAATCATTTTTATTGCCGGCGGCGCACTGACCGCCCACGCCGCCTCGAGCGCCCCGCCTAGGTTAGCGGGTTTGATGCTAACCACGTATTACGCCGGCGCAGGATTCGGGATTTTCGTATCGGGCATCAGTCTGCCGTTCGCGCTGGCAGCCAACACCAACTGGCGCACGCTTTGGGTGATTTTGGGCTTGGCAAGTGTCGTGGTCAGCCTGATCTCGAGTTCCACCGCTTGGGGTTTAAAAACGCATCACACCCAAACCAACACGGCTGGCAGTTGGTCGGCTCGAGGTTTGATGCTGCCGCTTCTGGCATACGCCTGTTTTGCGCTTGGTTACATCGCCTATATGACGTTTTCGGTGGCGTTCATCAAAGCAAACGGCGCAACCACGCTGCAAATTGCGGTTTTCTGGGCGACCCTTGGGCTGGCTGCCATGCTCGCTCCCAGGGTCTGGAGCACCCCCATCATCCGTTGGCGCGGCGCTCGAGGGATGGCGGCTGCCATGACCAGCTTGGCATTCGGGGCTGGACTGCCGCTCGTCTCGAGTCAATTTGTGGTGATGCTGGTTTCGGCACTGGCATTTGGCGGATCGTTCTTGTCGGTGGTGGCATCGACCACAGCACTGGCGCGGCGCGATTTGCCAGCCAGCGCTTGGAATGCGGGCATTGCCTTGTTTACCGTGGTGTTCGCGGCTGGGCAAAGTTTTGGACCGCTGATTTCTGGCGCGTTAAGCGACGGTGCGGGCGGTTTGCGGGCGGGTTTGGCGTGGTCGGCAGGCGTGTTGACGTTGGGTGCGGTGATTGCATTTTTACAACCAGCCAAACCCGATTAATTACTCCAAACTCTCAATCCGTGTTCTTAACGTCGCCACTTGTTCGAGCAAATTTCTAGAATCATGCTGACTTTTCTCGAGCCGTTCGGTTTCACTGCGAATAAACCTGGTGTACGGCGCACTGGCTTCGCGCAATCTGGCGGTGGCGCGTTCAGACTCGAGTTTGTGCTCTCGGGTTAAAACCTCATGCAGCCTGTCGCGCAGGGTGTTGATCCGAGTCTCGAGATCGCTTTTGGCTTGGGCGCGTTTGCGGGGCAAGATAAACAAGCCCATGCCTGCTGCCGCCAACCCCAGCAAAATGCCCGTGACATCAAGCAGGAGGCTTCCCAAGACCGATGCGAGCAACGCCCCGAGTCCCAAACCCCCAACACCCGCCACGCCCGATTGTACAATGGCGGTTTGGGCTTCGTTGGCAAGGCGTTTGCTGAACTCTTCGCGGCTAAAACCTTCAACTTCGTTTTGAACCGACGTGCCCAGACTCTCGAGCAAGGCTTTGCGGTCATAATCAAATTTTGCGCCGCGCAACAAGGCTTCTCGAGTGTCCCTGTTCGAGCGAAGCGAGACATCAGGATCAGCACTGTCTTGACTTTCGGAGTTGACTCGAGCGCTCAGAAACGCCATCGTTTCATCCCAGAATTTGTGATTGCGAGCCAGAAACCGGTCTATGATTTCGTTAACCCGTCGCTCGAGCTGCACGCCACTGTCGGCAATCACGGTTTTTTCAAACTCGAGGCGAATCTTGTCAGGATTTAAGAGGTCTAAAGTTTTGCGGAAACGCAATTGATCGTCTAAAAAAAGCACGCCACGTTTTTTAACGCCGTCCAAAATCCCGTCCAAGCCTTTGGTTTGCGTCTCCAAATCAGCACTTAAATCTTCTTGATGGGCTTTCAGTTGTCGTTCGAGGTCATTCAGCGTTTTGGTATCGTCGCCCAGAACCTCCAAACTGACCCGTGTGCGTTCCCGAGCACGCTCGAGCAGCCGTGACGCCACCCCAAGCGGCGAGAGCAATTTCAACCTCGAGCGGTCACGTTCGCCCAGGACTTCGCGCAAGGTGTTTTGAAGTTGCGTGAACCCCTCATCGCCGCCCTGTTCGAAGCGTTTGACGCTGACCATAAAGACTTGGGGCGCGACACCCAAAACCTCTTTGGCGTTGCGGGTCACAAACACGCGCACTTCCTCGCGCTCAGATTCTTTCTCGAGCAGATCAACTTTATTAACCACCATCAACACCTTGCGCGACCAGGCACGGGACAACTCGAGAAATTGGCGCTCGGATTCGGTAAACGGACGATCGGCGCTGGTCAAGAACAAGACCAAATCGGCACGCGGCAAAAAGCCTTCGGTCAGTGCCTGATGCCGCCGAATCACCGCGTTCGTGCCTGGGGTGTCCACCAATGCCACACCCTCGAGAAACTGGTACGGCAATTCACGGCGCGTCACGAACTCGTCAATGTTCAAACCTGGGGTATTCTCGAGCACGTTGGCATAAGGCGCAGATTTATCGTGTTCGCCGTGCACCAAAATGCTGATGCGGTCTGTGGTTGGGGTCACACCCTCCTCGAGCACATCGGCACCCAACAGCGCGTTCAGTAAGCTTGACTTGCCCGCGTTAAACTCGCCGACCACCACCAGCAAAAAACTTTCCTCGAGTCCGCGCAGTGCCGAACGAGTTTCCCTAGAATCTTCGGGCGGTGCGCCGTCGCGGGCGAGAAGTTCGGTGATGTCATTTAACAATAAGCGCTCGGCTGCCAAGGTTTGGAGCACTTGAGGTTGGACGAAATTCATGATGGCTAAGCGTACCACACGAAAGAAACCAAACTTGAGGTATTTCAACATCGGGGTTTCTCATTCCCTTCTGCATCAAAACCTGACAAAACAAGGGCATGATCTTAATTATGCAACTATTGCAAACCAAACTAAATGTCCGTGAAACCGTGCGGGTTGTTTCTCGAGCCGAAATGTCATGCGGGATGCGTGGTTTGCAAGTTCTTATCAGTGTGGTGCTCGTGACGCGCAACAATCCCGAGGGTGCGGCAAAAGCAGTGCAAGGTATTCGGGCACAACATTTTCAAGACTGGGAATTATTGGTGGTGGACGATGGCAACGGTTCTGGAATCGAAGCTGCCCTGAAATTTTCTGATCCGCGCATCAAAGGTTTCCTCAACCCTGAACGCGGCGTGTTGAAAGCCAGAAATGCTGGACTCGAGATGGCACTATCAGACCGTGTTTTGTACTTAAATGACGACGAAATCTGGGACGAAAAATACCTCGAGCGTTGTTTTAATGCCGAGCAATTCATGCCCTCATGGTTGATCTCGGGCGTGGCGCGTTCTCAAATGGGCAATTGATTCTCGAGGTACAAGGTTTGATTGTTCAAGATGGCATAAAAGGCTTGCTCAAGCCGACGGAACATTCTGGGAATCACCAACGGCTCTAACTCGAGAAGATCAACAAAACGGTAAGATTTCAGTTCTGAAGCTGGCAATTTGATGCTCGAGATTTGAAGTTCGCTCAAAATTCCGCCATCAAAAACCCACATCAGGGCTTCGGTGTACTCTTCATTTTCACTGGTGTAATCCACCACCAGCAAACGTCCAATAGAAACCTCGAGACTCAGTTCCTCCAACACCTCTCGAGCTGCACTGTCACGTGGACTTTCGTTGTCTTCGGTCACTCCGCCAGGGGTTTCCCAAGTCGCTTTGTAAGTAGGTTGCACAATCAAAATTTGGTTTTGGCTGTTGCGAAACAAACACCCTGTTGCCATGCGTTTTTTGGGTAATGTTGCCTGATGGGATTTTTGATTCATGGCTCGAGAATTCCATGTTGGCATGAGGGTTGATGAGTTGTAGTTTTCGCGTAGGGGCGAGGCATGCCT
>JANMUC010000248.1:0-6820 GCA_031391225.1 Deinococcales bacterium | reverse complement strand
CGACAGGGACAGCCCAAACCGGCGGGGGCGGAAGGCAATTTAACCCGTGGTTTTCATGCGCTGGCGATGGGCAAAGCGGTGCTGGCGTGGTTGCCAGAAACGGTGCTGAAAGGTCAAACCCTGCAAGCCTTCACGCCGTTTACGCTGACCGATTTTGAGGTGTTGCAAACCGAATTTGAATGGATTCGCAGCAACGGTATCGCCGTGCAGCTCGAGGAATTTAGTTTGGGTTTTAGTGGGGTCGCCGCGCCGATTTTTGGCGAGAACGGCGAGGTGATCGGCGCGTTTGGTGCGGTCATGACCTCGAAACGTTTTGCCTCGGCTTTTGTGCGTTTGACCAGGGCGCTGCGCGAGGTGGCGTTTGCCAGTTCGATTCTGCCCGCCAAAAACCTGCACACCCAGGGCAGCACACCAAAACTCGAGCCTTCACTTCAACGTAAAAACCGTGCGGCGCAAGAAATCAGTACTTCAGAGTGGGCAAGCAAGGAAGTTCAAGCCAGCGCCAACCTTCAGGATTACAAGCTCGAGTATCGGCGCAGTTTGGAAGATTCGGATGCGTTTTGGAATGAATGGGCGGCGCGTTTTCACTGGTTTAAGGACTGGCAGCAAACGCTGGATTGGCGTTTTCCAGAACATGACTGGTTTGTCGGCGGGCAGACCAACATTTGTTTCAACGCCCTGGACCGTCACGTGCAGGGCAGTAAACGCAATCAGTTGGCAATCATTGCGCTGGCGGGAGACGGAACAGTTCATAAACTTTGCTACCGCGAGTTGCTTGACCGTGTGGCGCGGCTTGCCAGCGCTTTTAAAACGTTGGGTCTAAAGCCAGGTGATCGTTTGGCGACCTATCTGCCAACGGGCTTGGAGGCAGCCTTGTGCATGCTCGCCTGCGCCCGAATCGGCGTAATTCACGTGGTCATTCCGGCAGGCTTGGGGGCGCAGACTGTAAAAGAACGGCTCGAGCATTCGGGGGCGGCGGTCTTGGTGGCGGCAGACCGGACCTTTCAACGTGGACGCGTGATGTCCCTGACCGCCAACATTGAAGAGGCAACCAGTGGTTTAAATATTCGTATTCTCTGGCATTGTCGCGGCGAATTAAAAAGCGATCTCGAGTTTTGGGAGTTGCTCGAGGCTTCAAAACCCGACACAGAAGCCCTCAAGCTCGAGTCTGAGCATCCGTTGTTTATCTTGTACACGGGTTCTGGCGATAAATCCAAAGGCGTGATTCACAGTCACGCTGGAATCATGGTCGGCGCAAGTTACCAGTTACGGAGTTTATTCGATGCCAAAGACACCGATGTGATCTGGTGCACTGGCGATTTAAGCTGGATTTTTGGTCATGTTTACGGTTTGTACGCGCCGCTCCTGGAGGGTTTAACCACCATCTTGCGCGAGGAAAAACTTGATTATCCGGACCCACAAGCTTTTTACAGCATGCTCGAGCATCACGGGGTGAATGTCTTGCTGACCAGTCCAACCTGGTTGAGTTTGCTGTCCGATCACGGACTTGCGCCGCTGGCGGGGAAAAATATCTCGAGTTTGCATTTGGTCGTGTCTGGCGGTGCAATCTTAACACCAGATGTTTGGCACTGGACTCGAGATCATCTGCTGTCGGGTGGTCAGAATGGTTTTGTGATTGACCACTGGTGGCAAACCGAAACCGGAGCGCCCGTGCTCGGCACGCCGCTGGTCATGCCTTTCAAAATGGGACAGGTTGGTGTGTCGCTGCCTGGGATTGATGCGGCTGTAATTGATTTAAACGGTCAAGAAGTGCCTGCGGGGACGGTTGGGCAACTGGTCCTCCGGCGACCCTTTCCGCACCTGTTGAAAGGCTTGTGGAATGACCCGAGTGGTTTCTTGGCACTTTGGGATGCAAACACCCAAGCCTACTTGAGCGGCGATCTGGCGGTCATGGATTCTGAGGGTTACATCGGCTTGCGCGGACGCGTGGACGACGCGATCAAAGCGGGCGATTACCTGATTGCCACCAGCGAAATCGAGCAGGTGCTGACCAGCAATCCCATCGTTTTAGAAGCCGCTGTAATTAAACTTGGCGACACCGAACATGGCAACCTCGAGCATGGCAGCACCCTCAACATTTTTGTGGTCTTTACCGACACCAACGCCATAGCCGAAATCGAATCGGTCTTAAAGCAGCGCCTGCAAGCCCAATTGCAAAACCATTTTGGACCGACGCTCGGCGCATCCGAAATCTTGATTCTCGAGCAACTGCCACGATCAAAGGGCGGCGGCATTTTGCGCAACGAATTGCGAAACGCTGCCATGCGTCAAAGCCGACCAGAGGGATAAATCAGGCTCAAGGTGCCTCAACCTCGAGCCGATTTTTGTGCCAACAATGCGGCTTCAACCCGGTTTCTGACTTGAAGTTTTTGCAGAATGTTGGTCATGTAATGCTTGATGGTTTTTTCGGTCAACTCGAGCTTTCCACCAATTTCTTTGTTGCTGCGTCCGTCCGCGACAAGCTCGAGAATCTGGCGTTCGCGTTCGGTCAGTTCGTCCAATAAATTTGTTGGTTGATTGCGACCTGAGCCGCCTCGAGCCATTTCGGACAGCACACCCGCCGCAAGGGTTGGCGTGATGTAGACCTCACCGTGATAAACGGCTCGAATCACACTTTTTAATTCTCGACCCGAAACGCCCTTCAAGATGTAGCCTCGAGCGCCGGCTTTCAGGGCACTGAGGACATCGTTTTCTTCCTCCGAAAAGGTCAGCATGATGATTTTGGTGACAGGGCAGGCTTCGGCAACGGTTTTGGCTGCCAGAATGCCGTTTCCTGGCATATTGATGTCTAACAGCACCACATCGGGCAGCAAACTGCTGGCGAGCTTCAGGGCATCTTCGGCGTTTCCGCCCTCGCCAATCACACGCATGTCAGATTCGGCGTTCAGGGTACTGGCGACACCTTCGCGGTAGAGCGGGTGATCGTCAACGATCACCAGTTGGATTGGTTCACTCATGGTGGTTTCCTAACCTTAGATCGTGTATTCCTGAGGACGGATCGTGTATTCCCGAGGACGGATTGAGCGGCATCAAGGCAATCACTTTTGTGCCCTGTCCGGGACTCGAGATCACCTCAAATTGCCCACCAAGGCTTTCGACCCGTTCCCTCATGCCTTGCAGACCCAAATGACCGCTGTCCAGCAGGGTTTCATCCCAGGTAAAACCAGCGCCATTGTCGGACACCTCGAGTTTTAAAGACTCGGTCATTCTGATCAATACTACCCTTTGCGAGTCCTTACAACCATGGCGAAACGCATTGTTGAGCGCCTCTTGAATTAACCTGAAAATGGTGATTTTGACGGGCAACACGACTTGCTCGGGCAGTCCCTCGAGTGCGACTTGAACTTTGGATTGCGTGCGGCGGTGATGGTCGCGGATGACTCGAGCCACGGTTTCTTCGAGGCTCAAACCCTCCAAATCGGGCAGCCGCAAATCGCTGGCGATGGCTCGCATTTCTTTGATCGATTTGGCGAGCGCACCCTCGATCAGGGACAAATCTGCAAGGTTGGCGTCGAGCAATTCGGAGGGCAGCTTGGAATTGGCGAGCCTCGAGGCGACCCCATCGGTTTTAAGGAGCGCAAAGCTGAGGTCTTGGGCTGGACCGTCGTGCAATTCGCTGCTGATCCGTTTTAAAAAGCGCTCATTCAGGGTCGTGGTGCGCACCGTCGCACGACGTGCACGGTCACGCAAAACCTGATTTTGCTCGAGCAGTGCGTTCAGGTCATTGACTTGCTGACTGAGTTTGCTGCGTTGCCCCAAGATGGTGTTGCTGGCTTGACGCACCAACGAAATCAACAACAGGTAGGTCAGGAGCGTCAAAATCCCGACCACCCACCAACTGCGAATTTGGGCAGCGTTTATCTCGAGTTCGAGGTCATCGGTCACGGCATAAAATTCTGCCACGGCAATGACTTTATTATTTTGGCGCATTGGGCTGTAGGTTTCGAGCAAACGATTGCGAATTTGACGGTCATCGGCATTTTCAAGGTCATCCAACTGACTGATGCTCGAGATCACCTGCCCTTTCCAGGCTCGCTCAAGGCTCTGTTCAATTGGGAAACGCTTGGCAATCTGTTTTTTGTTGGTGCTGTAAAGCACCAGACCATTTTTTCCCCAGAGTTTAAACAGCACAATTTGACGCCCGATCACAGTGTCACGCAACAAACGATCTAAATGTGCGATTCCAGCGCTCGAGATGGCGTTGGGCAATTCTAAATCCTGAAATTGAGGTGCCAGAAAACTGTTGACGTACAAAGCCGTGGTGGCAGCCGTGCGTTGCACCACGCCTTGCTCAATTTCGCGCCCAACCCACCAACCCAGCAACACGCCGCTGGAAAGCATCACGATGAGGCTACCAAGCGTAAATTTTTGCAGCAAATTCAACGTCACCAAACGACTCCACAAACCGTTTCTCGAGTTGCGAATAGAACCAAAAACTCGAGGCTGCTCGAGGTCTGTAAATATGGCGGGTTGAGTCGAGCTTTTGCTCACATTGAGCTGACCTTTCAAACACATGGCTGAGCGTCGGTTTTTTCATTATGAAGGTTTTTGCCTCCAATTGCTTCCGACCAAAGTCGGATGACGCGTTGGACTTTAGAGGATATTGTTTTTTACAACTTAAACCTAAGCTTTTGGCAGTTAGCAATCAAGAGGAGAAACCATGAAAAACTTGAAAAACGTTCTCGCTGCCGCAATCGCCATTGGAGTTGCTGGTTGTAACCAAACGACCATCAACCCACCGCTCGCAACGCAAACCGTGGCTGGAAAAATCAGCGCCATGACCAGCGACCGCAGCAGCATCACCGTGGCAGGACAAAACATCAAACTGGTCAGCGTTGCTCCAGCCACCCAAAACACAGCCCAAACTCGGGCATATTGGAAAGGGCATGTCAAAGTCAACGACTCGAGCGCCAGCGTCAGTGCTTTAAGTGTCGGACAATCAGTTACGGTGACCACATCGGGCGATGAAGCCAGCGTAGTGCTGGTCAAACTCGAGGTCAAAGGTACGATCGCTAGCATTGATGCGACTGCCAAAACGCTGGTTGTGGCTGGAAAAACCGTGATGGTTGACTCGAGCACCCGCTTTGACCTGTCTGGCGACGACGATCACGCCTCAAGTTCGGTGCATTCATTGGCAGATTTGAAAGCAGGAGATTTTGTCGAAGTCACAGGTGCGACGGATGTCGCCACAGGCAATGTACTCGCCAGTAAAATTGAGGTCAAAAACGCCAGCGAATTAAGTGAAGATGGCGAAGACGACGACACTGAATTCAAAGGTACAGTTGCAGGTTTAACCACAGACAGCTTTACCCTTGGTACAGTCACTGTGCGCTGCGTTAGCCCTTGCGTACTCCCAACAGGCTTAAAAAATGGTGATTTTGTCGAAGCCGAAGGCAGATTAACTGGTAGCAACTTGGAAGCCAAAAAAGTCAAACTCGAGGATGACCTTGAAGACCACCCAGCGGCAGGCTCGAGCATTGTTTTAAGCGACGATGTCAACCACCTGAGCGCCACCAGTTTTGACCTTGGACGTTACACCGTAGATTATGCCACCGCAACGGTCACTGGAACACTGGCAAACGATGCTGTAGTCAAAGTCGAAGGCAAGGTTGATGCCAGCAACACCAAGCTGGTTCATGCGACCACCGTTACGGTTCTTGCCAGTGGCGGCAACGATGGCGGCAGTAATGACAGCAGCGGTCACAAGTAAACCTTAAAACTCACCCTCTCCGATAGGGACAAACTCGAGACTCCCCCAAGGCTCGAGTTTGTTCCCTGCTTTTAACAGGCTTTTGCGATTCTTGAGGAGTTGAAATGCAAGCATTTGAGCAATTAAAAACTTCAATCGCGGGTTTTAGAGAATACCTCGAGCAATTTTCTGCAAACTTTGCTGGGTTCGGTTCGAGCAAATCTCAACTTCAAGAATTGGGATTGATCCTCGAGACGCAGCATGTTGACACGGTCAAACATTGTGAACGCGTGCTGTCTCTCGCCACAGCCTTGGGTCATGCTTTGGGCTTGAATGACTGCCAACTCGAAGCGTTGCAGCAAGGTGCGTACTTGCACGATTTGGGCAAACTGATCGTTCCAAACACCATTTTGTGCAAAACGACAACGCTTGACCCCAAAGAATGGGCGATCATGAAAACCCATGTTGAGTACGGTTTTTATTTTGCCTCAAAAATACCTGGTTTAAATCCAGGCGCACTGGGTGTGATTCGCTATCATCACGAACGCTGGGATGGCACAGGTTACCCCGCAGGTTTAAAAGAAACCGCCATTCCGCTCGAGGCACGAATTTTTGCGATTTGTGATGTTTACGACGCCTTGATCTCTGAACGTCCTTACAAGCCTGCTTGGACACACGATCAAGCCGTTGAACAACTTCGTTTAGAAACTGGAAAGCATTTCGATCCGGACGTGGTTAACGCATTTATAGATAATTTCAAATTGGATGCAACAACGAAACAACCTCGGCAGTTAAACCCGACAAGCGATTTTCAGAAACGATTTACCATCACAACCAAGATGCCTTTTTTAAGACAAATTCAATCAACCAAAAGGCTGGGGATGATTTGAAATTAAAGCAAACGATCAACTCTGGTTAAACAATCAAAAACAATTCAGACAACTGGCTCGAGTCTCAATAACTCGAGCCAACTTCGTGTACTAAACTTATTGAATGCCCTGATTGTATCTCGAGGCTTGCGATTTTCTCAGATTGCTGCCCTTAGTTTCTGGTTCCAGGAACCATGTTCCCACGGAAGCACCCGATGGTGTACGGGTATTCTCTTGTGGC
>JANMUC010000246.1:0-12072 GCA_031391225.1 Deinococcales bacterium | reverse complement strand
ACAGCAGTTTCTTTGGTGTCTCGAGCTTAAAAATGAGACTCGAGGTACGGGTGAAATACTGATGCTCGAGTACGTTAAGTCCTAGACCCTGAGCCGTTTTCTTGACTCGAGCTGGCGTCAAGAGTTATCAAAGAAGACTGTCTGCATCACAATGCTACTCATCTGGTTCTGACACTCGAGGTCATAATAAAACCTATGACCTCGAATCGTTTTCGGCAGACTTGGGTGGCAATCGTGGTGCTTTGCGCCAGCTTGGGTTTTACGGGTTTGGCACAGACTGCCAGTCCAGAGTACATTCGTGCCATCAGCACAATTTACGCGGCGGGGGCAGCCGGAAAATTGATTAATAGAGTGGTGCGATGAGCACGTACCAGCCCTAAAAATTCAAAATGCTCAAGTGCTCGAGGCGTGGCGGGTCAAAATGGATTTACCAAACATTGATGCGACTGTTATCAAATTGCTCGGTGATGGAAAAACCAGAATTGACGCCAGCCTTGAAGAGAAACGCCCTGTTTTGTACGCCCAACTCGATCAATCCAGCACCGACCCTGAAGCGGATTGCAAAGACCTCGAGAAGTCGTTAAATACCGATTTTAATTTGAAGGTCTTGTACCCAAACGAGTACGCGCTGATTGCAGCCCAAGCGGTAAGCCCAAGTGTCAAGCCAAACCCGCCGTCAACGGCAGCCCCAAGCACGCCAACGACCAATAACCCAAGTGTTGTTCCAGGAAAAACCCCGACCACAGCCATAAACTCAGCCCCCAGCAAGCTCGAGCCAGTACCAGCCTTTGATTATCTGGCGTTTGCCAAAACCAAACTTGACCCGAAAAAAGAACCGATTCCCGACGAGTACCACTGTTACCCAGAGGTTCGCGGCGAGAAATACGGCGCACCCAGCTTGACCTTGCAAATCTTGGCTGGTCGAAAATACCGCGTTGGAATCGGCAGTTCAACCTCGAGCGGAGCGTTTCGCATGGACGGTTATGATCTGTACTTCACGTCGGGCGGTCTGGCGTCAACTCGCAAACACTTTTACAACTTTAAACGATACGAGGGTGCTCAAATTTGGTTGTATGATCTGGGAAACGAAGACCAAAGCCTCGACTTTCGCTGCTTTCAACGCGGCGGCAATGAACAACTCGAGCAATTGCGCTTTAAACGCAAAGACCCGCAACCGGGCTTGTACCCCTGCCTGAAAATTGACGGAACTGGGAATTCGGCAGGGACGCTCGAGATTTTGGCGCAACGCCGTTATCGGTATGCTGGGAATGAAGGCAGTTACAAGGTGAACATCACAGGCAAACTGAGCAACGATTATTCCAGTTTGGATTTTGCTCAGGGCGGACTGGATGATTTGAGCGCGACGTACCAAGAAGACGATTTGGGACGCCAGGAATTCAGTTTTGGTAGGAATCCCAACATCGAATGCAGCCGTAAGATCACGCCACGTCCAAACCCAAAATTTGGCAAGACCAAAGCCCCAGCCGCCCCAGGCGTTGGCGGACTCGAGGGACGGTATTTTTACGGCATCAACCAAGTTGCTTTAAACGGTTATTTGGCGTGTGGCGGCATCTGTTACCAGTACCTGCTGTTTCAGAAAAATGGTTATGTTTACTCTGACGACCTCGAGGACACCGAGGGTCTAATGGACGCCGATTGCAGCCGCACCTACCCAAGCGGGTTTCCAGTCTGCGAGGTGTACAGCGTTAAAGGCAACACCATCCAGATTGGTTTTGAAAAACCAACAACTTGGAAGCGCAGCAAAGCGGGTTTAATCATCGGCGGTGACCAATACGACACCCTCGAGCCTCTGGACGGAATCAAATTGAATGCCGCCTACGAATCGTTGGTGGTTCAAGGCGGGGTGGTCGGCACGGGCGGATCGTCCTCGTCGGTGGATTTGCTGCTTCGCAAAGACGGACGGTTTTCTCGAGAGGCGAACAGCAGTTTCTTTTTTGGGGCAACCGACACTGGAACTCAAAACGGCAGCGTGACCACATCGGTTTCTGGTTCTAACTCTCGCAGCAACATGGGGGCTTACAAACTGTACGGTAACACCATCGAATTTCAATACGACGACGGGCGCGTGATCAAACAATTTATGTTCTTGCCAAGTGGACGTAAAGACCCAAGTTTTATGCAGATTGCTGGGCGAAAATATTGGGTCAAGGACAAGAAATAACTCAAGTAACGATGCTCGAGAGACACAATATTTTTGCATCCTCGAGCGAATCCGCAAAGCCGAGCGAACTTTTTGATGGTTTGCCGTTTCTGACAATTCCAAAACGGTACGCCATCACGCGGTCATTCCACTCGAGCCAGATTTCACAGTTTTCAACCTTGGTTTCCAACCAGATTGTGCCGTGCGCAAGTTCGGTTTCCAACCATTCAGGCATAACCAGAGTTTAGCGTTTTTGCGTTATGCTCGAGCCATGCCTTTGGAAGCGTTCATGCTTGGTGCGGGAAATCGCGGTTTTGACGTGTACGGAAAATTTGCGCTCGAGCATCCAGAGCAACTGAAATTTATTGCGGTTGCCGAAGCCGATCCTGCCAAACTGGCGCGTTTTGGCAATGCCCACAACATTCCACTCGAGTCTCATTTCTCGAGTTGGGAAGAGGCAATTGGCAACGTAGGGGCGAGGCGACCATGCTCGCAGGTGCGTTTTATGGTCAAGACGCATGCCTCGCCCCTACCGAATCTGGCGGCTTTCGTGTGTTTGCCCGATGCCCTGCACGAAACCGCCGCCATCAAAACCCTTCAAGCCGGATTCCACCTGATGCTCGAGAAACCCGTTGCCAGCACGCTCGAGGGAACATTGCAGGTCGCAAAAGCTGCTCGAGATTCTGGACGCGTGGTGATGCTTGGGTATGTGCTACGGTTTACGCCGTTTTTTCAAACTCTGCGCGAGGTTGTGCAATCTGGGCAACTCGGTGAAGTCGCCACGATTTCCTGGCGTGAGAACGTCTCGAGCCTTCACATGGCGCATTCGTTCGTGCGCGGCAATTGGGGCAACACCGCCCGCTCGAGTGCCATGATTTTGGCAAAATGTTCACACGATTTGGATCTTCTGGGCTGGTTGACGGGCAAGCAAATTTCCAGCCTCTCGAGCTTTGGGAATTTGCAGTATTTTAGGCTCAGCAATGCGCCCGAAGGCTCGCCAGAACGCTGCTTGGACGGTTGCCCCGTCGAGGATTCATGCATTTATCATGCGGCAAAAATCTATTTGACCGATAACATTGAATGGCCCACCTCGACCATCAGTGCCGATCTTTCGATCAGTGCTCGAAAGCGCGTTCTCGAGACAAGCAATTATGGGCGTTGCGTTTACCGTATGGACAACAATGTGGTGGACAATCAGGTGGTGGCGTTTAATTTTGAGGGCGGCGGTTCGGGAAGTCTGACCATGCACGGACTTTCTGCTCAGGAAGGACGCACGATTCGGATTGATGGCACAAAAGCCAGCCTCCGAGCGGTTTTCAATGACGGCTTTTTTGAAATTAAACTCGAGCCTCACGGACTTGGCGGCAGGGGAGAGGTGATTCCGATACTCGAGTCTGCAAATGCTGGCGGTAGGCACGGCGGCGGAGATGATGGTTTGACCGCAGCGTTTGTTCAAGCCGTTAACAATCAAGAGTGCGAACCCATCTCGAGTTACCTCGAGAGTCACTTTCTGGCATTTGCGATTGAACAATCACGGCTCGAGAACCGTGTGGTCAACATGGTGGAGTTCAAATCCAAACTCGAGTTTTAGTCGAACATTAACCCGCTCGGGCACAACTTGAGCAGCACACACTCGGCGCATTTGGGTTTTTGTGATCGGCAGGTTTCGCGTCCGTGCTGAAACCCGTTGACATGAAACTCGTAACGTTTTGCCCAACTTCGCGGCAAGTGCGCATCAAACCATGCCTCGGTTTGCACGGCGCTCGAGTTTGAACCTACAAACTCGAGGCGCTTGGCAATTCGGTGCAAGTGCGTGTCCACCGGCATCGCCGCCAGTCCAAGGTCGAACATCAAAACGCAACTGGCGGTTTTTGCGCCGACTCCAGGCAGCGATTCGAGGAAAGCACGAGCTTTGGGTGCGGAAAGTTTGCGGCAAAACTCGAGACTCAAGTTTCCACGATCCAATTGGAGTTTCTCGAGCACGCGAAAAATGTATTTTGCTTTGATGCTCGCCAGACCGCCGCCCGCATTCTCGAGTACGGTCTGAATCCGCGATTGCCCCGCCTCGAGCGCCACATCCCACGTTGGGAACTCTGCCTTCAACGCCAAGTACATGCGGTGCGTGACCACGCCAACGTTTTGTTGCGACAAAATGGTTTCGATCAAGCCTTCAATTGGGTCTTCTTCGGACTGTTTTTGCGCTGGCGCGTGTCGCCCATAGCGTTCCAACAGTTTTTTGGACACCTCGAGCAAGCGATGTTCGGTTTCGGTCATAGGCTCAATCTAGCCCAAATTCAAATTCTCGAGTGCGGTCTATGCTTCGTTCTGCACAATCTAAATCTGTTCAGACCTGGTTCAGGGGGTGACTCGTATTGTTAATGCCAGGAGGATTTTATGAGGAGATGCGCATATTACAAACGGGCGGCAAAAAAGTTCTTGGCAGGCACACGGTTCAAAGCCCCTTTCGAGGCGGTCATGGCGGGCGTTAAAACCCTTGAAGATTGGGCGGACATGCTGGCGCTCGAGCGTGAAATCGAAGACCAATACGACCAGGACCGCCGTGAGAAACGCAAGCAGCGTCACTCGAGAAACAACGTTTCACCCATTCTGAATCCCGAATTTCAATCGTTTGCGTAATGGCTGGCGGCACTCACCCACCAGCTTGGATGCTCGAGTTTGATCTCAGCCGCAATGTCACGAGCTTCTGACGCGATTTTTGCCAACCCGAAACAGGTTGAACCACTGCCGCTCATTAAAACTCCGTACAAACCAGCTTGCTCGAGTGCGGTTTTTACAGTTCCAACAATTGGATACGCCTCGAGAACGGGTGCTTCCAAATCGTTGCGATACGGTGGAATCTCGAGATTGGATAGTGCTGAAACAATTTTCTCGACCTCGAGTTTTGCGCCGTACCGACCATTCAAACCTTGGTAAGCCTCGCGTGCGGTGATGCCCACACCAGGGTTTGCCAAAACAAGATGAATTTCTGGAAGCTCGAGTGGTTCTAACACCTCGCCAAAGCCCTGAACGCGAGCCGCGCCACCTAGCAGCAAAAACGGCACGTCTGCTCCCAATTTTTTTGCCAGTTCAAACAAGTTTTGATCCGACGGGTACAATTTTTTGATTCCACGTAAAGTCGCCGCAGCATCGCTCGAGCCACCGCCCAAACCAGCCGCGATGGGCAAAATTTTCTCGAGTTTAATTGATACCCCGCCAGGATTGCCCAGATTCTCGAGGTACATCTCGCTGGCTCGGTACACCAGATTCTCGCGGTTTGTCGATAAATCCAGACCAATAATCTCGAGTTCAATCCCTGAATCTCGAGGGGTCAATGTCAGCGTATCACCGACATCAAACGTCACGAACAACGAATCAAGCTCGTGATACCCAGACTCGAGTTTACCGAGCACCGCCAAGCCCAAATTGACTTTGGCTGGTGCAAATTCGGTGACAATCATCGATTTTCCGCGTCCCATACTCGAGCAAACGCCTGTGCCAGCGCCCAATCGCCTGGTTTGGTGACTTTAAAAAGCCTTGGGTCGCCGTTCACCAGCGCCACGGGTCTGCCAAGTCGTGCCACCAAACCCGCGTCATCGGTGGCTTCCCACTTCTCCCGCACGGCTTGTTGATGAGCCTCGAGCAACAAAATGCGGTTGAAACCTTGCGGGGTTTGAACCGCACGGACCTTGCTGCGGTCAATTAACATTTCCCAATTCCCATCTTTCTCGAGCACCAACGTGTCGGCGGCAGGAAGTGCCGCCGTACTCGCTCCAAACTCTTTGGCGGCTGACAAGACATTGTGTGCCACCTCGAGCGGTAAGAAAGGACGTGCCGCGTCATGCACCAGCACAAAATCGGCATCGGTCGCCTCGAGTAAGCGCTTCACGGTTTCTTGACGGGTTGTGCCGCCAGCGATTTTATGCACGACATTGTGCAGTTCAAACCCAAGTTGATCGCTCGGCAGCGCGACCACCATCTCATCGCAGAGCGGCGCAAGACAACGAATCGCCCGCTCGAGAAGCGTAATGCCATTTAACTCGAGCAAGGCTTTTGCGCCCATGCCGAGACGTTCACCACTGCCAGCCGCCGGAATGAGTGCGGCAACTCGAGCGCTCATAAAGATTTGCCTATGAAAATCACGCTAAGCAGTTTAACGTTAATCGGCATCCTCGAGCGCGGGCTTGTCTTTCCAACGCTTGGCGCGGGTGTTGGCAATGCCAAATTGATCCAGAATTCTGGCGGTCACAAAACCTAGCAAATCCGAAATTTCTTGCGGCGCATGGTAAAAACCTGGGCTGGCAGGCAAAATTCTTGCGCCAGCATCAAACGCTTTGAGCATCGATTCGAGCATCGGACGCGAAAACGGGGCTTCCCTTGGCACGAGCACCAAATTGCGGCGTTCCTTGAGGTGAACATGGGCTGCCCTGGTCGTCAGCGTATCCCCAATGCCGTGCGCGATTTTTGCCAAGGTGCTGCTCGAGCAGGGCACGATCACCATGCCAAGCGTGATGAAACTGCCACTGGCAATGCTTGCTCCAACGTCACGGTCATCGTAAACCACGTTTGCCAGTTGCTCGAGGTCCTTTGCAGACTGATTCATTTCGGCGGCAATCACGCGTTTCGCCCCTTCAGAAATCACCAAATGCGTTTCGATAGGTAGGTTTTGAAGAGTCTCGAGCAAATCTCTGGTGTACGGTGCGCCACTCGCGCCAGTCATGCCGATCACGAGACGTGGTTTGGGAAGGTTCATAAATGTAGTTTGTCACAAATTCAAATACATAATTGCAGTCAACCCACACAAATACCAGCACTTCATCAATTTTGCCCTTTGCCCTCAGCCCTCTGCCCTTTGCTGCCTTCTCGAGCCGCCCCAAACGGCATAGGACGCAACAGATGATCTAAGCAATTCGTGTAATCCACGCCCTGCTTGGAGTCGATCACCAAATCTGCCACGTTGGTATCCTCGAGCACGGCAAGAATCGCATCTCGAATCCGAATCCAAACATGGCTGCGCACATGACAACGGCTCTCTTCAACGCAATCTTTGTGCCAATTGCGCGAACTGCACGACAGCGCCGCCACAGGACCGTCGATGGCTCGCATCACATCGGTCAACTGAATCTCTTCGGGGGCTTTCGCCAAACAATACCCGCCACCCGCGCCCTTGCGCCCCGTCACAATGCCCTGGCTCGAGAGTGACGCCAGCAGGCGCACCAGGTACGGTTTGGGAACACCGGTGGCTTTGGCAATTTCTTCACCGTGGGCGATGATGCCAGCAGGCAACGCGCCCAAGTATGCCAGCGCCTTAAACGCGTAAATGTCAGTATTTGAGAGTCTCATTGGGTTTAGCATAGCTTAGCGGCGCGTGGCTGTGCGAGGGCAGAGGGCAGAGGGCAGAGGGCAGAGGGCAGAGGGCAGAGGGCAGAGGGCAGAGGGCAGAGGGCAGAGGGCAAAAAAAGAAGCTCGAGCGTTTCAAGACTCGAGCCTCCTGGTTTTTCTAATGGCTATCTGCTAATCGCTATTTGCTGCCTCACGCCAAATGCGTTGTTCGCAAATTAAATGACCACGGCGTTTTAATTGGTGTTTCAGGGTCTTTAAAACGCGTCAACAACCATGGTTTGATGTCCCGTGCGGCGGCGTAACGAAGCTCGAGCGGCACGGTTCGGGCAAAAGAAAAAAGCCCTTCTGCCAGGGCTTCGACCACTTCGAGCGGCGTGTGCGCAACTTCCCAATTGGCAATGACGGCTTGATGACTCGAGAAACCACGATTGAGGAGCATTTCACGGCTTTGCTCGAGGGCAAACGTGTGAGCGCCGCGTTGCACGGTATGACCGCGCTGTTTTAAAGCTTCGCACCAGGCGTCCTGAATTTCGCGTTCGGCGCTGATGGTGTTTGGTGCGTCCCAACCTTCAAACAAAAAACCACCTGGTTTGATGACACGCGTGGCTTCACTGACGGCACGGTCAAGTTCTGGAATCAAATGCCAGATATGAACCGCGATCACCGCATGAAAGCTCGAGTTTTCAAAAGGCAGGTCTTGCACGTCGGCTTCGACCAGTTTGGTGCGTCTTGAAACGCCCGCAAACTTTGCGCGAAAGAGCTGCATCATTTCGGGATCAACGTCCACGCCCGTAAACGAATGCCCTCGGGCAACAATTGGCATTCCGATCCGACCCGTGCCAGAACCAACCTCGAGAAAACTGGGTTCCTTAAAAGCGCGTTCCACGGGTTCTACGATGGCTGTAGCGATTTTGCCGGACACCTCGGGTGGGTGATAACGGTTTCGGTCGTAAGCGTGAGCAACACGCAAACTCAGCATAATTGTCGCCTCCGAAAAGGATATTAACAAAGCATTTGTATTGTTACAAGAGGCACAAATGAAAGAGATGTCCTGGACGGTGTTTCTAAATGGTGTTTGAACGAAAGCGTTTACGGTAAAGTTCCATTCGGGTTGTGAAAAATTGCTAAAACGCCGAATTCGATTTCGGCACTGGCGTTTAGACCAAGTTTCCTTAACTCGAGATGCAAAGCACCACCGACTCACCGACTGGGCTAAGCCGATGGGATTTTTTCGCCTCGACAACAACCGATTCACCGTTTCTCAAATGCACAAATTCAAGTCCAATATCAATCACCACCTGCCCCTCGAGCGCCAAGTACATGACCTCAACGTCCAAATTTTGCTCGAGTGGGGCGTTTAAAAACCAAGTTTCCACCCGAGTTTTCTCGAGCGGAACCGCAAAACCTTTTTGCTGGGCTTTGGTCACCCTCGCCAGATGCGTACCTTTCATGCCTGCCTCGTCATGACCCCAGATTACCGTGTCGTTCCTGATGATTCCCTCATGCCGCTCGAGATATGCTGCAAGGCGTGAACATAGAAGCCTTAATTTTTGATTTTGACGGTACGATCCTCGATACCGAAACCCCAGAATTTCAAGCCTGGACCGAACTTTACCAGGAGTACAACCAAACCCTCGACATTCAACGCTGGGGCGTTGGCATCGGCACTTGGGGCGCGTTTGACCCAATCGCCCACCTCGAGGAATTGACGGGTCAAAGCTTCGACCATGCGTTAATTCATGCCCGCATTCGACCTCGGGTGCTCGAGTTGATTCGCGCTTCAAGCCTGCTGCCAGGAGTCCTTGAGACGCTCGATCAAGCCAGAGCGATGGGTTTGCGGGTCGGACTCGCCTCGAGTTCTGGCAATGAATGGATTTACGGCTGGTTAAAGCATTATTTGTTAACTGATCGTTTTGAAGTCGTGAAAACCAGAGACGATGTGAAAGCCGTCAAACCAGACCCGGAATTGTACTTGGCTGCCGCCGAAGCCCTCAACCTCGAGCCTGGGGTTTGTGCCGCTATCGAGGATTCCCCGAACGGTTCAATCGCAGCGCTGGCGGCTGGAATGTACACCATTGCTGTACCAAATCAGATCACGCAATACCTCGAGTTTCCAAAGGGCGTCCATAAAATCGAAAGTTTGCAAACGCCACTCTCCGATATTCTCGAGGGACTGAAAAGTAAGGTTTCATCTTGAATCTAAAACTCGAAAAATCACCGTCCCACAGGGCGAACACAAGGTTCGCCCCTACGTCGCATTGTATTTTTTTGGGACATTTCTCGAGTGATTTACGGTTAAGGTGCTTATCGCCCGTGGCTTTAGGCTTACGGAGTTTGTAAAATTTCTCGAGGAGTCACCATGAAAATATCTCGTTCTATCGCGCTGACTGCGCTTTTTGCTGGACTTGCCCTGGCAGCCCCGTTAACCATTCGTGACGCCCTCGGTCGCAGTGTGACCGTCAATGCGCCCGTCAAACGCGTTGTGGCATTGTCGCTGACCACTACCGAAATCATGATTGACATTGGTTTAAACCCAATTGGTCGCCCCTCGAGTGCCACTTACCCCGAAGCCAAAGTTAAAAGCATTCCCGAAGTCGGCAGTGCCTACCGTCCCGATATCGAAAAAATTCTGGCACTCAAACCAGATTTGATGCTTGGCAGCGTCGGCACAACCGCCGCCCAAGCTCGAGCCTTGGGAGCTTTAAGCGTACCACTGATTGTTGGCGCTGACTCGAGCCTGAAAGACGTCTACGACAATTATACCTTGATTGGACAATTGACCAACCAAGAATCTCAAGCCAAAGTTGGTTTGCAATTCTTGCAATCTAAAATCAAACGCGTGATCGCCAAAGTCCCTAAGACCAGCAAACCCAAAGTGCTGGCATTGCTCTCGGCTGGCGGTCAAAGCTTCAGCACCACCGACGAAACCTACATCGGTGATCTGCTCGAGAAACTTGGTGCAATCAACGTTGCCAAAGGCACACCGAGCGCCGACCCGCGTCAACCAGGTTTTGTGATCTTAAGCCTCGAGCAAATTGTGGCAGCCAATCCAGACGTGATTCTGGCATTCCGCCCTCGTACCGCCACGGGCGCTTACGCCCCAAGCCCGCTCGAGAAACTCGAGACTCAACCCGTGTATAAGAATTTGAACGCCGTCAAAAACAACCGCGTGCATTTGCTCGATGCCGATCCGTTTGTGACCGCCCCAGGACCACGCGCCGCTGAATCCATGAACACGCTGCTTGGTTTGTTGTACCCCAAAAAGTAAAGCACCGAAAATCAGGTTATCCTTTGGGAACGGGTGAAAATCCGTTCCCAATTTTTTAGAAACCTCGAGGAAGCCAATGATTGAACCCGCCACATCCCGATCTCGTTCTGTGCTGCCGCTCGAGCGTGGCACGGTAATCTTCTGGTTTTTGCTGCTGGTTGTTGTGCTGGTGATTGTGATCGCCATTTCGCTGGTGGTCGGTTCGTACCCAGTCAATTTGCAAGATGTCCTGTCCTGGATTTCGGGACGCGGCGATACCACCCTCAATCAAATCATGGGTGAGGTTCGCGCCCCTCGAGTCTTCTTGACTGTAGCGGTTGGTGCATGCCTCGGTTTGGCTGGACCACTTTTGCAGAGCAGTTTTCGCACCACGCTTGCCGATCCGTACCTGCTCGGGCTGGCAGGCTTTTCGGCGCTCAACGCTGTACTGTTGCAAGTCAGTGGTTACGCCGGTTTTGGTACGCCCGTGCTCGGTTGCCTCGGTGCGCTCGAGGCGGCATTTCTGATCACACGGTTCACCCAGGACACCTCGAGCGAACGCCGTGCCTTGGTTGGCGTCAGTTTCGCTTCAATCAGCGTGGCGGGTTTGGCGTTGCTGCTCGCATTGGGTGCAAGCCCCTCGAGTGCCAATGTGATCGGCTGGGTGGTTGGCGGGTTTTACGCCCAAGGGACACCTCAACTCAACGCCATGCTACCGATTGCCGTTCCTGCCATTGTGATTGCCTTCTTGCTTGGACGTGCCGCAAACCTGGTGCAACTCGGTGATGATGTCTCGCAGAATTTGGGTTTAAACGCTCGAGTTGCCAGAAACGGTTTGATCTTTCTGGCAGCCATTTTGACGGGTGTTGCCGTTGGTACAAGCGGTTTGATGGGCTTTGTAGGGTTGATCGCCGCTGGTCTGGCTCGAGCACTTCTTGGTACGGATTACCGCCGTCTTATTCCCGCCGCATGTTTGATTGGTGCAATTGCGGTCTCACTCTCAGATTTGCTCGGACGCACGTTACTGTCCCCAAACGAAATTCCGGCAGGGGCATTCACCACCTTGGTTGGCGGCATATACCTGACTTTCCTTTCACGGAGAGCGCAGTGACGCCAATGACCACCCTCCTAGAAGCCAAGAACGTCCGCGTCCGACGAGGCTCGAGAATCATTGTTGAAGAGGTCAACCTCGAGTTTAGAACAGGTGAAATTACCACAATTATTGGCGCGAACGGTTCAGGTAAAACCACCCTGATTCGAGCCTTTGCAGGACTTGCCCCCCTCGAGTTACACGACGGCGAGATGCTGCTCGAGGGTAAACCGA
>JANMUC010000222.1:0-2444 GCA_031391225.1 Deinococcales bacterium | reverse complement strand
GGCGGGAGAGGGTGGCGAGCCTTAGCGAGTCGGGTGAGGGTGGGCGCTCGAGTCAGCCTCAATAAAATTGGAATTCGTATGTTCTTACCGTTCAATTTGTAGATACCAAATGGGTTCTATAGCCCAGCAAGCCACGGTATTCGGTGTACAAGACTGGTTGCTCGAGAAACGTGTTTGCAATGTAGGTGGCGCGTCCTGGGTCGCCTGGCAGCAACACATAGGGCGCGACATCACTCGGTTTGGCTTTGACATGAATTGGCATGACAAAAGTTTACGCTGAAAGCGGTTTTTCAGCCTCGAGCTTGACTATCGTCTCAAGGGCGACCAACACCATATTGTCCACGCCGCGCTTCAAAACTTCATCTGGCACAAGTGTTTCGTCGCCAATGTAATTGCTGACCGTGGCAAGGCAAGCGGCTTCCATGCCGCGAAGGTGCGCCACCGTAAAGACAGCACTGGCTTCCATCTCAAGTCCCAACACACCGCGAGATTTGAACAAACCTCGAGCTTCTTCGGCGGTCACGGAATAAAACGAATCATCCGAAGCAATCAAACCCACCGCATGGGGTAAATTTGCCTCTCGAGCGGCATCTTCGGCAGCACGGACGATACGCCAGGTGGCAATCGGCGTGTGGTTGCCCTCGCCCATGTACTGACGGGTAGTGCCGTCTCGAGCCAGACTTGCTTGGGCAATCACCAGATCGGCGGGTTTGAGGCTGGGGCTGACACCGCCACAAGTTCCAACCCGAATGATGACTTTTGCGCCCAGCATGGCGAGTTCTTCGCAAGTGATCGCAGCGCTCGGGCAGCCCATCATGCTGGTTTGCACGCTGACCCGAATGCCCTTGTAAGTGCCTGTGTAGCCCAGCATTCCACGGTGTTCGGTGTACAGTTTTGCATTCTCGAGAAACGTGCTGGCAATGTATTTGGCACGGTTTGGGTCGCCAGGCAGCAAAACGTAAGGGGCGACATCTCCTGGTTGACCACGCAGATGAATAGGCATGATGCAGTGTACCGCGTGGCATCTCGAGGAATCAAAAACAAAGGGTGAGCCGAGAAGAATGTCCATCTTCTCGGCTCGAGTGTACCGCCCAATTTTTTTACACCAACACGTTTAAGCCCGAAGTTCATTTTTAGACCGTTGTGTTCTACCGTTAAACTACCAGTCCATTCTGGAGGACCGGGCAGGATATGAGCCTGCATCCAACGATTACCGACCTCGAGCGCTTGACTTGGTGTTCGGCGGTGAATGCGGAAACTGGAGTGAAAGTCTGAAGTTCTGTTTTGGCTTGGGCTGCCTCTACCGTTGGGCTACCCCACCATGTTGGTGGTGGGAGCAGGAATCGAACCTGCACTTTGGCTTGTACCGATTGAGTTTCAGTTTCAATCTGAGTTTGCACTCCACCAGCAATTTAACACCTGATGCTCGAGATTGGGTGAGCACAGTGGCTTATCCGATCAAGAATTTGAAGACGGCTTCACCCACTTTTTGCTCGCTCGTTTCGGCATTGTTGGCTTCTTCCCTGGCAAACTTGACGGCTTCTTGAAGTTTTTCAACGCGCTCGAGCAATTCGTTCACGCGCTTGGCTGGCATCGCGCCAGAGAATTTCACGGTGCGCCAGAATCCAACCGTGACATCTTCATAATAGACTTCAACTTGCGCGGGGTGTTTTTCGGTGGCTTCGGCTTTGACGTGATTGCGCGGGATTTTCTTGGTGCGCAGCGTTTGCGTGGCTTCGGTGGCAAAGCTGTCCGCACCCGCATCGAATACCCATGTTTCAGAGGCGTCCAAAGTGGGCAGTTTTTTAATGAACGTATGCAAGTCCACCAGTTGCTTCTCGAGGAACAGCAAATACGTGATCGGCACGTCCTTCAAGAGCACTTGACCGTCAACCACCACGTTGGCTTTGGCAATGCAGTTCGCCCAGTCTTTGGTGGCGGTCACGTCAAAGAGTTTGGTCATGATGCTGGCGGTTTGGCGCACAATTTCATCGGCTTTGATCTGAACTTTTGTGGCTTCTGGCGGCAGCGTCTCGCCCTCTTCGTCCTTTGGGCGGTAGGTTCTCGAGATGCCCGTCAACAAACTCGGTTTTTGCAGCGCATGGTGCGCTTCGGTGAGTTCTTGGAATGATCGGCTCTTGACACCTTTTTCGACAGCGATAATTTGATTGAGTTTAGCCATGATGTTTGATCCTTTCAGAATCGGTTTGTGAATTCAATTCTAAGCGTTGCTCGAGTTTAAAAAATGCGCTTGAAGGCTTAAGCCATTGAAACGATGGGCTAAACTCGAGTCATGAGTCCTGTGAACCTCAAATGGGCGTGTTTTCACTGCCGTAAAGTCTTTAAAAAACCTGGTGTCACCACGCTCGAGGCTTATGTCTGTCCTGATTGCAAGCAGCCCACGACCATGACTGGAACAGCGTTTCGAGCGCCCAAAATGGATG
>JANMUC010000203.1:0-3576 GCA_031391225.1 Deinococcales bacterium | reverse complement strand
TGAAGCATGACCGTTCTGCCAGACAGGACCAACGGTGTGAATGATGTATTTGGCAGGCAGTTTATAGCCTTTGGTGATTTTAGCTTGCCCCGTTTTGCAACCGCCTAGCATTCGACACTCAAACTCGAGTTCCTTACCTGCGGCTCGGTGAATTGCGCCGTCCACACCACCACCGCCCAAAAGGCTCGAGTTTGCGGCATTCACGATGGCATCCACCTCGAGTTTGGTGATGTCGCCGTGCCAGATTTTAAGCATATTCAACGTCGCAATTGGTTTTGGCACTCAGGTCAGTCAGGCATTGCCGCAACATTCGCGCGTCAAAGTTCAGGCGTTGCTCGAGTTTGTCCCAGTTCAGAAACTTGATGCGGGTCGGTATTTCGACCAGACCACTGATGGCGTCCCAAAAGGCGCTCCAATTGTGACCATAAAATTCTGGAAAATCCAGCTTTTCGCGCAGTAAAACGTGTAAAGCCCTGGTGGTTTCGACAGCGCCCACATCTATTTCAATGCCAGCGTGGGTGCGTTCAAAAGTCGCGGTAACTTCCTCGAGATTCGTTCTGGGATGTTCGCATGGAAAGTCTTTTTCGATAAAAAACCTGATCCCATCGTTTTCAAAATACACACCCTCTCGAGTCGGTTCGGCTAATAATATTGCATCCGCATTTGAGAGCTTTAGAACCACAACCTCATCTCGAGATTCTAGTTTGGTTTCCTCACCAGCTTCTAGCCTAAATTTCCAACCGCCGTCAATGCCAAACGTAAGCTCGAGTGACTCTCGGTTTTTGATGCGCTCGAGTTCGTTTGGGGTGATCCGAACCCGCAGGCTTGAAGTGGTAAAACGAATTTTCACAGGTTTATTTTAGCGCAAGGATATGAAAAAGGACGGGCGTGAACCCGTCCTTGAGAATCTTTTTTGGTTTAATTCGAGAGTTGCCCAATGATCGAGAACATTGGTAAGAACATGCCAGCCACAATCGTACCGACGATGACACCCAAGAACATAATCATCAGCGGCTCGAGTGCGGCGGTCAGTTGATCCACGGCTTCATCAACTTCACGTTCGTAATAATCGGCGACTTTGTTGAGCATGGCGTCCAAGCCGCCGGTTTCTTCGCCAATCGCAATCATGGACACGACCATTGGTGGAAAGACTGGCGACGCGCCAAGCGGTTGCGAGATTTGTTCGCCTTGTTGCACGGCATTTTTGGCGTTTTCAATGGCTTCTTCGATCACGGCATTGCCAGCAGTGCCTTTGGTGATCTCGAGGGTTTCAATGATGTTCACACCGCTTGAAAGCAACAGTGAGAAGGTTCTGGAGAATGATGCCATGCCTGCTTTTGACAGAAGATTGCCAAAAATCGGAATTTTCAGTTTAAAAGCATCAAGGTTGTAACGTCCTTGTTTGGTACGGTTATAGGCATTGTAAGCAAGGACTGAACCAACAATGCTAAACAGCATGATGCCGCCACCCCACCAGCTTTGCAAGAAAACAGAAATGGCAAGCAGCATTTTGGTGATAAAGGGTAGTTCGCCACCAAGTTGGGTGAGGATGGTACCAAATTGCGGTACGATGGTGGTCAGCAAGAAATAGGTGATACCCAATGCAAAAACCAGAACAATAACCGGATAAGTTAAAGCGCTTTTGATTTTGCCGCGCAATGCCAATTCTTTTTCTTGGAAGATGGCGACACGGTCAAGAACCGTGTCAAGCGTACCCGAGATTTCACCGGCGCGAACCAGGTTGAGGAACAAACGGCTGAATACCTTTGGGTATTTGGAAATCGCATCTGAGAAAGGCACACCGCCTTCGACATCGGTTCGGACGCTTTTCAAAATTTTTCTCATGCCAGCGTCTTCGACTTGCTTTCCTAGAATTGCCAGCGATTGCACCAATGGCAAACCAGCGTCGATCATGGTGGCAAGTTGTCTCGAGAACAAAGAGACGGCTTTTAGACTGGGTGTTCCGTCGCCCAGACCAGGAATTTTAATGTCGGCGTTCAAGCCCGACTTTGGTGGTGCGATTGCCACAATGAACAAGTTTTTTTCGCGCAGCACATCGCGCACTTGTTTTGCGTCGTCGGCTTCCATTGAAGACGAAATGATTTTTCCTGCCGCATCCCGAACTTTATAGGTGAAAGTCGTCATATTGGGTAGTATAAACCTTGATATGGGTTTTGACAGGGAATTTTTCACGTGAGCCAACTACCAGACTTAGAGCATGTTCAAGACGAGGCGCTCGAGCTTTCCGAACTTGTCATGATCCCTGGGGTGGCGATGCCTGCCGAGGCAAATTTGCTCGAGACGCTTTCGGCGGCGCTGCTGGCGGCGGGTCGTCCAGTCAAGCCCAAAGAGATAGCCAATCTTTTGGGTGTGCCTGTCGAATCTTCGCACCGTTTGATTGAAATGCTCAGACGCCGTTTTCAGGAAGCGTGTTTGGGGTTTGAGATCGAAGCCGTGGCTGGTGGTTACCGCTTGATTGTCGCGCCAGCCGTGGTGGCGATGCTTGAGCCGCTGCTGGCTCCGCCACCACTTCCCGCCCTTTCAGCCGCTGCGCTCGAGACACTGGCGATTGTCGCGTACAAGCAACCAATCACGCGCGGCGAAGTCGAATTGATGCGAGGCTCGAGCGCGTCCAGTACTTTGGATACGCTTCAGGAACGCGAGTTGGTCAAAGTGGTCGGGCGCAAAGAGGTGATTGGGCGTCCAATGCTGTTTGGCACCACCGAAAAGTTTTTGCTCGAGTTTGGACTCTCTTCCATTTTGGATTTGCCCGCACTCGAGGATGATGAGACATTGGGCGGCTTCTTGCGAGGTTAAACCTCTGACGTGACTTGATTAATTTGCCGCAATTGAACCTGTCGGTACGTTGGAGGGTGTTAGGATGCCGTTTAGCAGCTAAGAAAATAAAGAATGAATGCTCAAAACCTCTTTGCTTTGGAAGCTCGAGATTAATGCGGTTATTTTCTAAGGGAAATCGGGGGGCTTTATGGGCAATGTGACTTTTCGTGAACGATTCAGGTACTGGTTTGATAACACCATGGCAAAAGGACCAATCGCCATGATGGCGTGGTTGTTCTTGATTTCTTTGGCAATCATTGTTTTGATTGCCTTTTTGGTTTGGGCAACGGGCGTTTCAGCTTCGGCTTTTGAGGACAACAAAGCAGCCAGTTTTGGTGAATTGGTCTGGATGGGTTTAATGCGCACCCTTGACTCTGGCACAATGGGTGGCGACACTGGCGTCTGGGGTTTCCGAGCCGCAATGCTGGCGGTCACATTGGCAGGTATTTTTGTTGTCTCGAGCTTGATCGGTATCATCTCGAGCGGCTTGGAAACAAAAATGGATGAACTCCGCAAAGGGCGCTCCAAGGTGCTCGAGCAGGATCACACCTTGATTTTGGGTTGGTCAGATCAGGTGTTTGCGATTGTTTCCGAGTTGGTGATTGCCAACGATAACCGCAAGAACCCTGTGATTGTGGTGCTTGCCGACCATGACAAGGTCGAAATGGAAGACGAGATTCGCGTCCGAGTGCCAAAATTGGGGCGCACGCGGGTGGTGTGTAGGTCGGGCAGCCCGAT
>JANMUC010000194.1:0-9178 GCA_031391225.1 Deinococcales bacterium | reverse complement strand
CAACCTTGGAAAGTACCTCGAGCAGCACAACATCAGTGCTTATCGTGTGGTGCAAGTCTCTAAATTATCACCAAACACGGTTTATGCCCTGGCTCGAAAACCGACCAAACGAATTGATTTGGATACGGTCAGCGCGGTGTTGGCAGGTCTGGAAAGCATCACGGGTGAAAGCGTTGTTTTGAGCGACTTAATCGAAGACATTGATGCCCAACCTCGGGTTGTAAACCCAAAACTTGAAGCCTTACTTAAAAGAGCAAAACCACCACTAACGTTCATAAACATGACCACTTCAGGTTTAAACGCTAAAGAACGTGACGCGTTTGACCAAATTCTGCGCAGCGAACGAGAAGAAAACTCCGAAGATCAAAAAACTAGAATGAGCGCTCGAGAACGAAGAATGCTAGAAATCGTGTCTGAGACGCGAAGATGAGGTTAGAGAACTCAAGAAACCCTGTTTTAATCGATACAGATGTTCTCAGTTACATTTTTAACAAACATTCACTTGCCTCAGATTATCGAAATCTTTTAGCGGGTCGTCAAGGATTTGTGGCATTACAAACTCTTGGTGAAATGCGATATGGCGCTTTTTTAGACGGTTGGGGCGCAAAACGACTGCAAAATTTAGAATATTTCTTTGCGGATTACACCTTGATTGAACCAAGCAATTCGACAGCCAGTTATTGGGCAAAATTACGGGTTCAAGTAAGGCAAATCGGAAGACATATAGCCAGAAGTGATGCTTGGATCGCTGCAACAGCACTTGATTACAGTGTCGCGCTGGTCACGCACAACGTAAAAGATTTTGAAGCAGTGGAAGGTTTGCAAATTTTAAGCCTCAACCCAAAACTCAAGAACCGTGAACCTTAAATTACATGCAAAAAGTTTTACAGCATCTTAAAAACACCCTCGAGCCTCACCGAAACGAGGCTCGAGCCGTAACCATGAGCGCATATATGCGGAATCAATTTCAGTTTCTAGGAATTCCATCGCCGACACGAAAAAAACTGGTCAAATCTGCGCTTCTCGAGCTTGGCGCACTGAAAAATCCAATTGATGAGTACTTGGTGCTCAAGCTGTGGGCATGTCCCGAGCGCGAGTATCAATATGCAGCATGTGATTATCTGGCGCGGCAACGCAAAAAACTCGAGCTACAACATTTGGGTTTACTTGAGAAATTATTCCTCGAGAAAAGTTGGTGGGACAGTGTGGATTCGCTGGTGCATAACGTTGGCGCAATCAGTTTGAAATTCTCTGAAACCGTGCCAATTCTCGAGCGTTGGGCGAAAACCGAAAATTTCTGGTTGCGTCGTGCCGCAATCTTGCATCAACTTGGTTTAAAAACAAAAACTGATGAATCACGTCTTTTCAAATTCATCCTCGAGAATGCGCACGACAACGAATTCTTTATTCGTAAAGCCATCGGCTGGGCATTGCGACAACACTCGTATACCAATCCTGAAGCCGTAAAAACTTTCGTACTCGAGCATCAAAACGTGCTTTCCAACCTAAGCAAACGTGAGGCACTTAAGGCATTTGAACGTAGCAACAAATTCGAACCAATCGTGTAGAACGATAAAACTCCCTTCTCCCGCTAGCGGGAGAAGGGTTGGGGATGAGGGTGGAGAAATTACGATAACTCGAGCGACCAACTCCACTCGTACCGTCCTGCTTTAATTCGGTATTGCTCGAGCGTGTCTGGTCCGCACGAACCCGTGCCAAGTCCACGAAGCATGTGATCCACATACACGAAAGTTTCAGGCGCAGCATCGAGTTCTGCGGTGACAGTGGCTTGCTCGAGTTGCTCATCGCTGTGATGTCGTGCCGCAAAACTGATCGTGCTCGGCTCGAGCGCCGTAATTTTGAGGCTCGAGTTTTTGCTGCCTATAGTTGCCCAGCGCGTGTCGGCATGATGCCCGTGATCTTGCGGGCGCAGGTAAGGCACGTATTGATCGGTGACGCTCGAGCTGTGAACCGCAATCGGTGCGCCTTTGCGGTCTGAATACGTGTCCACAAGCCCTCGTCCAAACCACTCGAGTTTTTCAAATCCCGCAGGAAGGACAAATTTCATGCCGAGTCGTTGCAAGTCATCGAGTTGCGCGGGAACAATCACTTCATGGTGAAACTCGAGTCCAGCGCCAGTGGCAACAATCAATTGCTTGTGCTCGAGCACTGCGTTGTTGCCAGCTTTGATACGTTGATGGCTGTACACCTCGAGCACCCCAGAGTCGTGGTTCCATTTGGTTTCGATGGTTTCGATGGGACTGTTTGGCAAATCCCATTCCATCCACCAAGTACGCATTCCTGGAATCCCTAGGTTTCCTGGTGGTACGCCGTCGTTGTCAATGTAACTGCGCCAAACTGCAAGCTCGAGCGGTGCAGCGAGGAGGGATTTTTTACCTTTGAGAATGTCAATTAAAGTTCCAGTCAGCTTATCAAAAACAAATGTTCCCTCAGTGCCGATCAGCATTAAAATGCTTTCGTCGTGCAAAAAACTCGAGAAGGTCATTTCGCCGCGACTTGCTTTGGCTTTGGTGCGTGGCAATTCGAGTTGATCCCAGCACACTTCAAAGCCTTTGGCAGCCCAGGGTGTGACTTTTTTCTGCATGAAGCGCAGGGTCAAATGGACTTCAACGCCTTTTGGTAGCGATTTCAGGTCATACGGAATCTCGAGCGTGACGGCGGTTTGAGGTTTTATCTCTGGAAGCTCGAGTTTGCCCGTTTGGACTTTTACGCCGTCTGCCAAAAGTTCCCAGCGACACTCGAGGTCGTTTAAATTTGTGAAATACCGTTCGTTGCTGATGCTGATTTTGCCTTTTTTGACATTCACATCACTGACTCGAATTGGTCGCCAGACGTGTTTGACTTCCTGCATGGCTGGGTGCGGAGTGCGGTCTGGGAACACCAGTCCGTCTTGAATGAACGCCCCGTCGTTGGGTTCGTCGCCAAAGTGTCCGCCATAACCCCAGAATTCGCGTCCATTTTTGTGCTTGATGGTTATGCCGTGATCAATCCATTCCCAAATAAAACCGCCCTGCAAACCATGATTTTCGCGTATCGCATTCCAGTAATCTTCAAATCCGCCGTTGGAATTGCCCATGGCGTGCGAGTATTCGCACATGATCAATGGGCGTGAATCGGCGGCACGTTTTGCCCAGGCGATGATGTCAGTCAATTGCGGGTACATCGGGCAGACCACATCGGTGGCTGCCAGAGCGTAATTGTCTTTGCTCGCGCCAATGTCCCAACGGTGCGGTCCTTCGTAATGGACAAAACGGCTCGGGTCAAAATGGCGCGTCCAGGCTGCCATCGCATCATGAATTGCGCCGTAACCACTTTCGTTCCCAAGTGACCAACCAATTATGCTGGCATGATTTTTGTCGCGCCGCACCATGCGCGTGATGCGCTCGAGACAAGCCATGTGATAACGCTGATCGTGAATCAACTGCGAAAACCGTGCATGAGTCTCGAGGTTGGTTTCCGCAATCACATAAAGCCCAAGTTCGTCGGCAAGGTCGTATAAGTACGGGTCGCTCGGGTAATGCGAGGTTCTGACCGCGTTGATGTTGTGGCGTTTCATCGTCTCGAGGTCAAGACGCATGGTTTCAGGGCTGACGACACAGCCCGTTTTGTCGTCATGGTCGTGACGGTTGACGCCTTGCATCAAAACGGGCTTGCCGTTAATCAACAATTCTCGAGTTTTGATTTTGACACTGCGAAAACCAATGCGTTGCGTGACCACTTCCGCAATTGCTCCTGAATGCTCGAGCAAGGTCACGATCAGGCGGTAAAGATTGGGCGTTTCGGCATTCCAAGCCTCAATATTTGGAACATCACATTGCCAGGCAATCGCATGCCCTGGGAAGTTGTCACCAGACACGCCTTCCATGATAAAACTCGAGCGATCAAAAGTTGGAATTTGAGCGCTGATGCTCGAGTTTTTTTCTTGTTTTGGTTGAGAGAATGCAAATCGTGGTGGAGTTAAATCCACCAGCTTCACGGGCGTCATACTCACGACCTTGCCTGTCAAGGTTTCAAGGCGTGTCTCGAGTTTCCAACCTGCTTGTGGCGTGCTCGAGAACCTGATTTCTGCCTCGAGTTTGAGCGTACCAGTCTCGAGATCATCTTTCAAACCTGCGGTGGCAAACACGTCAAAAATATGGGTTTCTGGGACACTGAGCAGTTCGACACTGCGCGTAATGCCTGCCAACCACCACTGGTCTTGATCCTCGAGCCAGGTCGCGTCAGACCAACGCACGACCACAATTGCCAAGGTATTTTCGCCAGCTTTGAGTGCATCGGTGATGTCGTATTCGCTGGTAACTCGAGTGTCCTTGCCCATACCAACCGCAGTGCCATTCACAAAAACGTGATGCAAGCTGTCAGCACCACCAATGCGCAGGATGGTGCGGCGTTTTGCCCAACTCTTAGGAATCTTGAAAGTAGTGCGGTAAACACCTGTCGGATTTGCTTCTGGCACAGTCGGAGGATCGTTTCTGAATGGCATGATGACGTTGGTGTAATGTGGCTTTCCCCAGCCTTGGGTGTTCCACGTTCCAGGAACGTTAATCCCATCCCATTTTTTGGTGTCTGTCGCGCTCGAAACATGCTTATCCTCGAGCAATTCTGGACGCTCGAGCATTACGAATTTCCAACGTCCATCCAAATTTTGCGACCATTCAGCATCACCAGCTCGAGCTGCTTCGATGCTCGAATACGAAATCAGTGGTGAACGTGATGCCAGACGACCAACGCCCGTGATTTCGGGTGCTGCCCATGAACCGGTGCCGAAAACCTCGAGTAAACCCATAAAAAACCTCAATCTAAAAGTTGAATTGAAATGCTATGGGTACTATACGATGCCACTCGAGATCGAGTCTCCCCTATTTTTCGTTGCCGCGTTTGAAGTTGCCCGTCAGTTTTGCCAGCACCAGTTGTAACGCCAAGCCCTCGAGTGCACTGGTTTTCTTCAAAAATTTCTTGGCGTTCTCACCAGCAATGGTTTTCACGGTTGCCCCATGAAACTCGAGGAACACCAATCCGTCTTTTGTGGCGCGGTACGAGAATGGTTCAAGCTCGTGTTCACCGTGTTTATCGATTTTTTTCATGACAGCAGTTTAAGTTTTCGCTCGCCGCTTGAGATGCGTCAAAGTGCGTATTGGCTTGTTAGAATTGCCGAGTGAATTCGTTTGAATCCAAGTATTTTCAACTCGAGAAAATTGATGATAGTGTTTTTGCTGCAATCTCGAGCGATGCTGGTTTTACGGTTTCAAACGCTGGAATTGTCGATTTTGGCGATTTTACTTTGGTTTGGGATTCGCTGGCTTCCGAGTTCGCGGCGACAGATTTGCGTCATGCTGCCGAAGAAATTACTGGCAAGCCCGTTTCAATTCTTGTCAATTCGCATCATCACATGGATCACACCAGAGGCAATCAGGTTTTTGAAGATTGTCAGATCATCTCGAGCAACATTACTCGAGGTTTAATGCAAGAACGAATGACACGATTTCAGTCTGAGACGGTCAATTTTGCGGAATTTCTCGAGCAAACCCAGGCAAAACTGGGACTGGAGACTGAACCAATAAAACGCAGAATTCTTGAAGCGCAAGTGCGGGAAATAAAGTCCGAACTCGAGATTGTCAAAACCTTGAAACCAACTTTTCCAAACGTCACATTTGAGCATAAACTCGAGTTGCATGGTTCAAAACGCAGCGCCACCATACTCGAGTTCGCAGGTCATACTGGTTCGGATTCGGTATTGTTAATTGATAACGAAATACTCTTTGCGGGCGATTTGGTACTCGAAAAGCATCTTGGTTTTATGGGTCACGGAAATCCCGAAAACTGGCTCGAGACGCTAACCAAACTCGAGAGTCTGAACTTCAAAACAATTTTGCCAGGACACGGAAAACCGAGTGATCGTCATTTAATCTCGAACATGCGTGATTACATTCAGCAGATGCTCGAGATTGGAAACGCGGTTCAATCAAGAGTTGATCTTGAACACGCCGAAATTCCAGAAGCTTGGCGCGAATGGGGTTTACTCGAGGGCTTCAAATACAATCTCGAGTTTTTGTTTGAACGCAACAAGCATTGATTCTCACGGCTTCAACTTTAGTCATACCTCGAGCGAGAAGCCAAGTAAATTCAGTTGCAATTTCAATTGCTCAAACGTCACGATGCCTCGGACAACGGTCAAGCCATCACTGCCGACGCCTGCCATGCGAACGCCTGGCAGAAACTCGAGTTTGCTTTGAAGGGCAATTGCGTCACGGATATTATTGATTTCTGGAATGCGAAACTCGAGGGTTTGCTCGCCGTCAAATTCTCGTTTCCAAGCTCGAAAACCACCCTCAAGGACGTTAATGTTGCTTGCGCCAGCGGCTTGCAAATATGCGCCAGCAAGTTCACCGTTAGAGCCATTGCCGCAAACGACCACCACCTGCACGTCACTTGGAATTTCGGGATTGACACCATCCTCAAGGTCGGAAAGTGGCGCTCGAATGACATTGCGCTGACCTGCCAGCGCCTCAAGTGGCGATGCCATTGCCTCGAGTTCGTCGCGTACGTCGATCAAAACTGCATTTTCAGGGATTTTAGAGGGAATAAAACGGTTCACAAGATTATTCTAATGCTTTTACAAAACTTGTAAGTTGTCCGCACGACGCAAAGGCTACAAACGCCCCAAGACTCTCGAGGTACAATACCCGCATGTTTGATCGAGTTGATCCACTGACCGCCAAAACCCGTCTCGAAAACGGAGCCGTCCTGATTGACGTGCGCGAACAAAACGAATTCGATGAGGCTCGAGTTCCTGGCGCAACCCTGATCCCACTTTCAGAATTTGCCAACCGTTACTCGGAAATGCCCCTAGACAAAGAAATTGTTCTCATCTGCGCTGGCGGCGTTCGCAGCGCCCAAGCCGCACAATTCGCCGCCCAACACGGTTTTAAACTGACCAACCTCGAGGGTGGCATCAAGGCATGGCACAGTGAGGGGCTGCCAGTCGAATTTGGAGGTGCATCATGAGCGAAGAAACCGCAGTTGTCTTTCCGCCCGCCAGCGAAATTGTTCAAGGGAGCGAAGGTGGCATTCCATCAAGTGACACGATTCTCGAGGCAATGAAAATCGTCAAAGACCCCGAAATTCCAGTGAACATTGTTGACCTCGGACTGGTTTACAAGTGCGATGTCTCGAGTGACGGTATCGTAGACATCGAAATGACCTTGACCAGCGTCGGTTGTCCGGTTCAAGACATGATTCGTGCCGATGTCGAACTTGCCGTCATGAGACTCGAGGGTGTTAAAGCCGTGAATGTGGATTTTGTTTGGACTCCACCGTGGACGACCAACAAGATGTCCGAAGATGGCAAACGGCAAATGCGAATGTTCGGCTTCAGCGTTTAAAGTACTTCCAGATACAAACTTGAGGCTCGAGCGTTTAAATGCTCGAGCCTCATTGTTTTGAATGCTGCTTTATTCAAATCGAATGGCTAAAATCTTTAACTTGCGCCCATTCACTGTAACCGTATTTCCTGCTTTGCGTCCCATCAATGCCATGCCCATCGGGCTTTCATCGCTGATGCGTCCTGCTTTTGGATCAACTTCGTGGGTGCTGACAATCGTAAATTCGTCGCGTCCGCCAAGCACGGTGTCGAGTTTGACAGTGGCGCTGATGCCAACCACGTCAATGCCTTCGTCTTCATCGGCAATTTCGGCGCGTGAAAGCACACCCTCGAGTTCAAAAATGCGACTCTCGAGCGCTCCCATTTTGGCACGGGCATCGTCGTAACCGCTGTTTTCGCTGATATCGCCTTCACTCATGACATCAGCCATGAAGGCGCTGATTTTATCGCGCTCGACGGTTTGAAGATGTTCGAGTTCTTCTTTGAGTTTTTGGTAGCCTTTGGCGGTTAAACGTACTTTATTGGTGCTCATCAGGTTTTAGTATACGCGCCGTTTGCGATTAGGGAAAGTCGTATTTTGACTCAAGATGATTTCTCGGATTGTGGTTTTTGTAGGGGTGAACCTTGTGTTCACCCTGCCCGACACGATTTTTCGAGTTCAAACCCACAAAATTATGACGTTTTGAGGTATTTCTCGAGCGTCAAAACCGCATCCTCGAGTATTGAAGGTGGTTGCACCAACGCAAACCGCACCCAACCTTCGCCTTGAAGTCCAAATGCCCTGCCTGGCGCAAGGGCAACCCCTGTTTGAATACAGAGTTGTTCGCAGAATTCAAATGAGTTGGTGTTGGCTGGCAATTTTGCCCAGACGTACATCGAAGCTTGTGGCGTTGACGCATTCCAACCTATTTTGCGCAACGCCTCGAGCAGCGCATCACGACGGTTTTGAAACGTTTTTGCATCTTGACGAACTCGAGCGGGGTCGGATTGCAGAGCTTTGATGGCGGCGCGTTGAATGCCAATGTACTGGTTAAAGTCAATCACGCCTTTGGTTTGTGCCAGTGCGTCTAGCATCTCAGTGTTGCCCGCCGCCCAGCCAATGCGCATTCCTGCCATGTGATGGGTTTTGGAAATACTGTGAAGTTCGATTGTTCGCTATAGGTTCTGGTCGGCTTGCAATGCGCTTGGCGCAACATAATTTCCGAACGTCATTTCGGTGTACGGCGCGTCATGAATCAACAAAATATCAAAATTTTGGCAAAACTCGAGAGTCTCATGCCAGAACTCGAGCGACGCAACGCCAGCCGTTGGATTGTTTGGGTAATTCAAAACCATCAATTTCGCGGCTCGAGCCACGCTTTCTGGGATGCTCGAAAAATCTGGTAAAAATTCGTGTTGTTGCTCGAGTGGCATGTAATGGGGTTTGACTCCAGCCAACGCAAATGCGCCAAAATAACTTGGATAGGCTGGGTCAGGCGCAAGAATCGTGTCGCCAGGGTCGGTCAATGCCAGTAGCAAATGCGCCAATCCTTCTTGCGATCCAATCAAACTGAGAACGTGCTGCGGCTCGAGCTTGAGTCCAAACCTCGAGTTCATCCAGGTGCTGGCGGCTTCTCGAAAGGGCAAACTGGATTGACTGAGAACTTGCAGTTTGGGATAAAGCACGTCTAGCACAACACTCTGCTTTCCTCAATCAAGGCTTCCAACCGATGAACCTCAGCCCTCAACGCACCCAATCGCACTTCAGGCATGATCGCATCTCGAGCTTCACCTGCC
>JANMUC010000184.1:0-2517 GCA_031391225.1 Deinococcales bacterium | reverse complement strand
GGCGCAAAATTGTTGTTTTTGCAAGTCAACAACGACTCGAGGTGTCCAATCAACGCCAAGTGCATCACGGCGGGCGATGCCCAGATGCAGTTTTTGTACTGGTCGCCCAAAGCCACCAAATCCAAGATGATCAGCTTGCAAATGGTTGCACCCAAAAACAAATTGCAAATTGACGGTACGACCCTGAAAGTCACTGCTCTTCAACCGGGTCGCACGGCTGGTAAAACTTTTGATGTCAGCAAATACAAAGCCACCTTGATGTTCATTAAATAATCCTGTCATAGGCGCGGAATCACCACCATACGACCATCACTTGAGCGCAGTGTCTCGAGTTTGGTTTGGTAAACATCCTCGAGAATTTCGGGTTGCAAAACCTGTTCGGGTGTGCCGTCGGCAATCACCGTGCCGCTCGAGATCAGCACGCAACGGCTGGCGAGGGCAGCCAGGTTAAGGTCATGAACCACCATGACCACGGTTTGCAAAATGCTGCCGACGGCATTGCGCAGCAAGACCATCAGTTCGGCTTGATGTGCCAGATCAAGGTGGTTGGTCGGTTCGTCGAGCAGCAAGACCTTTGGGTCTTGAGCCAGCGCCCTCGCCAATGCCACCCGCTGACGTTCGCCGCCAGAAAGCGCCGCGATTGGTCGGTTCGAGAACTTGAGCGCGTCGGTGCTGCGCAGCGCACATTCGACTGCGCCCAGATCAGCTTTGGTTTCGCGTCCCCAAAAACCTTGAAACGGAATACGTCCCAATTTCACCACCTCGAGCGCTGTGAACTCGAGCGGCAATGGTTCGGATTGCGCCAAATACGCGATGTGCTGGCTTTGTGGTTCGGGTGTTTGAAGGCTGCCAAATTGAGGTTTTAACAACCCAGCTAAAAGTTTTAACAGCGTGGTTTTGCCCGCACCATTGGGTCCAATCAACGCAACAAATTCTCCAGCCTCTATTGAGAGGTTGATCTTCTCAAGAACCGTGTTTTGGCCATAAGCAAAACTCAGATTATTGACGGAAATCATTTTGTTCACGGTTTTCTCCGCATCAACACCAGAAAAAAAATGCCACCGATCAAGGTTGTTACCACGCCCACGGGCAATTCTTGAGGACGGGTTAACACTCGAGCGCCCAAATCTGCCAGCACCAACAAAATTGCACCCGCCAAACTCGAGGCTGGAATCAGAACGCGGTGGTGTGCCACACCCAAACGCCGCATGGCATGGGGTGCGACCAAACCGACAAAACCGATGATGCCAGCAAACGAAACGGCGGCAGCAGTCACCAAACTGGCGGCAATCACCGTAAACAATTTGATGCGGTCTACCTTAAGCCCTAGCGTGGTTGCAGTGTCCTCGCCCAGTTGTAAGGCATCGAGCGCTCGAGCCAGCAGCATGAGGGCTGCAATGCCAAAAATACTGTAGGGCAGAATATTCAAAACCTCGGACCAGCCAGCCAAACTTAGATTTCCCAGCGTCCAAGAAAACACCGCTCGCATTCGGTCGGCGTCTCGCAACTGAATATAGGTGCTGACCGAGGTCAGAATGCCGCCCACAATCACGCCAGACAAGATCAGGGCGTTCGAACCCCTGGCAAATCTAGAGAGTGCCAGCGTGAGCAACACAGCCCCGAGTGCGCCGACAAATGACAAAACTGGCACAAGTTGGCTGCTGCTCGAGAACAAACCGGCGGCAAAGCCAGCGCTGGCAGTGCTCGTGGCAAACACCGCCACCGTTGCGCCCAATGCTGCACCGGAGGCGCTGCCCATCAGGTACGGATCAGCCAAGGGATTGCGGAACAAGCCCTGAAAAGCTGCGCCGCACGCCGCCAAGCTCGCGCCGACCAACGCTCCAAAGACGACCCTCGGCAAGCGCAAATTCCAGACGATCAAGTCCAAACCCTCGAGTTTTGCGACAGAAATGCCCTTCCAAATTGCGGAAAGCGTTGTCCCAGGGGAAATCTCGAGCGTACCGTTAGAAATCGCAAAAACCAAAGTGCAAAACAATAACAAGCCCATGCCGACCAACACGATAGTCGCTCTCGAGCTGTTAGAAATGGGATTTATAGCCTTGGTCAACACAGATTTCCTCAACAATTCAACAAAAAACCTCGCCCGTATCTCGAGCGAGTGCAGTCAACATTCAAGTCAAGTTCAAACCCACCAACCCCTTTCACTCGAGAGGCGCAACCCAATCGGTTGCGAATCTGGCAGGCATTCGGACTCAAGGGCTTTTCGCGCCTCATACCGTTGCGGTACAGTGCTGGAATCTCACCAGCTTCCCCACTTTAAACTCGAGCTACTCGCCTCGAGCACCAGACGAGTGAAGCCTACACCAACATTGCGAGTGTGGTCAAGAATAATTGCGTGGCGCTTTATAGAACCTATTTGACATCTTTGGATTTATAAAAATGCGAACTCGAGTCTACCCTCACCCCCAACCCCTCTCCCGTCTTGACCATAAAACGCACCTAGCGGGCATGGTCGCAACATCAGGAGAGGGGAGAAAATCGTGACTGAATCAAGGT
>JANMUC010000183.1:0-6846 GCA_031391225.1 Deinococcales bacterium | reverse complement strand
GCCAGGTCCGGTCATTAAAATATAAACAAAATTTTGTGTTTTGGTTTGCCTTAAATATCCTGTCGCGGCGGCGTTGACATCGCGCTCGAGTCTGACCGGAAGTTTTAGGGCTTGCTCGAGTTTGAGCTTCAGGCTAACGCCGTTTAAATCTGGAAATTTGGGCGCTCCGAGGACGATGCCTCGTACGGCATCCAGCGGTCCTGGTGTGGCAATCGTCAGGGCGGCGACCTCACCAATTTTTATTTTTCTGGCTCGAGCAATCAAGACACGACTGGTTTCGATCACCTGGGTGAGCACCTGCTCAATGCCCTCGTAGACGTGGCTTGGTGCGTAAAGTACATCTTGCTGAACGCCGAGTGCATCGTACAAACCCACTTCAAGCCCGTGCGGGGCAAGGTGCAGACCCAATACACTAAAACGGTTTGCATTGACCTGTAATGGTGCAGGGTGTCGCCCCCTGGCAATGGCGGTGGGTGGATGCTCGAGTACCAAACCCTCCGTGGTTAAATCCGAAATCAGTCCACCCAGCGCCGCCTTGGACAGTCCCATCGCGCGTGCCAGTTCGGCGCGACCTTGCGGGCGTTCGCGCAGCAACTCGAGCGCTGTGGCACGGTTGACACGGCGCACGTCTCCTGGGCGTTGCCCACGAGAAATCGCGTCAGGAACATGATGAACCAACTTGGGTTCGAGCACCGGGTAACCTCCTGGACTTTCTTTGGAAGGTTATAGTAAACTTAGTTAACAAAAGAAGTCAAGAGCCAGTTCAACGTTTTGCGTGAGTCGTCACACCGACCATTCACTCGGGCAACAATTCGCTGCGTTATACAATAAGCGCCTGATTTTCTCGAGGTTCTCTGATGCCAAAATTGCCCAAAACCATCATCGTCGCCGACATTGGCGGTACAAAAATCGCCCTCGGGCATATTGAGGCGCAAAAAGCGTCAACAGCCAGTTCGAGTTTGCTGACGCAGCGATTGCGGATTGCCGATCCAATTCAGGCGCTCGAGCAAATCATTCTCGAGTACGCCAGTCAACATCAACTCGAGTTTGATGCCGTGGTGCTGGGTGTTCCCGTCAGTTTAGACCGCGACATGGACACGGTGCTGTCGGGTCCAAACATCCCTGAACTGGAGGGTTTGAAGCTGGCAACGTTACTTCAGACAAAACTTTTTAAACCCGTGCGGCTCGAGCGTGACATTGTGCTGCTGACCTTGGGTGAACAGCATTCTGGTGCGGCGATGGGTGCAAGTTCGACGGTTGGAATTTTTTTGGGAACGGGTGTGGGCGCTGGCTTTTTAATTGACGCCAAACCGTATCGCGGTTTTTCGGTCGGCATGGAACTCGGACATATTCCCATTCACGGACGCGGCAAAATCTGCGTCTGCGGCAATCTGGACTGCCTCGAGGCATACGCCTGCGGTCACACTTTAAATGAACTGGGCAAGCAATTTAATGTTCCAGTTTCCGAAGTATTCACCACTCAAAATAAAAACCTGATTCCAGCTTTGCAAGATTTTATCCGCGATCAAGCCTTTGCGATTGCCACCACCATCAACCTGATCGACCCCGAAGTCTGTGTGATTGGCGGTGGTATCCCACAAATGCTAGATTTTCCAAAAGAAAAATTCATGCAGCTGATTTTTGATCATCTGCGCCGCCCATATCCCAAAACATCGGTCAAACTTGCTTGGGCAGAACTTGGCTCGAGCGCCAGTTTGTACGGGGCGTTGGCGGTGCTCGAGGAACGGTTGTGAACGACAGTTTGTTGCTTGGCATTGATCTTGGCACGAGTGCCATCAAAGTTGGTGTATTCACGCCCGATTCGGAGGTGATTCAGCTTTTAGAAGCGCCAACCCCGATCAACCGCATTGCCGAAGAATCTGCCGAACACGACGCTCGAGCATTGTGGGACATCACCACAACTTTGATTCGAGAAGCTGTGCAAGATTGCTCGAGTCAGATCAAAGCCATTGGTATCAGCAGTTTTGGCGAATCTGGTGTGCTGGTGAATGCTTCTGGTGTACTGCTCGAGCCAAAAATGCTGGCATGGTTTGATGACCGCCCCAAAATCATGCTTGAAAAACTCGAGCAAACCGTCTCCCTCGAGGCGCTGCGTGCCAGTTCGGGCTTGATGGCGGATCACACGTATTCGCTCTTAAAAATCTTATGGCTCAAACTCGAGCGTCCAGAATTGTTTACACCTGAAACGCGTTGGGTATCAACAGCCGATTGGATTGCTTTAAAACTGACTGGCGCAGTTCAAATGGGTTTGACGCAGGCTTCCAGAACCTTGCTGCTCGATTTGAAAAGCTCGAGTTGGAATGCTGATCTTGCCGAAAAATTCGGCGTTCAAGACCTGCTCGCGCCGCTCAGAATGCCAGGGAAAAACATTGGGACAATCACGCTCGAGGCGGCAAAATTGACGGGTTTGCAGCTTGGTACACCCGTGCTCGAGGCAGCCCACGACCAGACGTGTGCGGCGTTCGCGCTGGGCGTTGACGCGCCTGGGGCGGTCATGCACGCCTGCGGCACGGTCGAAACCTTCATGCAAATTTTAAGGCGCGACCAACTCGAAACTGTACTCGAGCAACGCGGGGTTGTGGTCGGACATCATGCACTTCAAGACCAATGGTACGCCATGACCACGTTTCGCGCGGCGGGTTCAACCTTTGACTGGTTTGTGCGCACCATGGCAACCCAAAACGATTTTGAAAGCACTCGAGCCACCATCCTCGAGTTGGCAGGGCAATGTACGGGCAACACGCCTTTGTTCGTGCCGCACCTGCGCAATCCAAGTGACGACCCTTTCGACACGGTATTGACGGGCGGGACGTTTTTGGGTTTGTTTGAGACCCATGACCTTGGACACCTGGCAAAAGCCGTGCTGGAAGGCTTGTGCCTCGAGTCAAGCCGCAGTTTAAAACGCTTACAAGTTGCGCCCAGCAATATTCGAGCGGTGGGCGGCTCGACCCAGAGCGAGGTTTGGATGCAGTGCAAAACAGATATTTTTGGCGTGCCGCTCGAGGTGCATTCAAGCCCTCATGCCAGTGCGCTCGGGGCGGCATTGCTGGCATGGCATCACTTGGGCAATACCGTCAAAACACCGTCTCCGACCAAGCAATTTAGACCAGAACACGACAATCACGCACGAAAGCTAAGGTACGCTCGAGTTTTGCGAGAACACGATAGACTGAACGCAATACTTTCCGAGGATACCAACACCCATGACCCAAGCCCGAATCATCACCCTGACCCTCAATCCCGCCCTTGACATCACCCAAGTTCACTCTGGGGTGACTTTGGGAGCAATGAACCGCGCCCAAAGTGCCTTCATCGAAGCCAGCGGCAAAGGCATCAACGTTGCCCAAGCCGCCGCCAAACTGGGCATCTCGAGCATCGCCATTGCCCCGCTCGGCGATGTGGTCGGACAAGCGATCTCGAGCTTGTTGCCCGACACCAATTTTGAACTGGTGAAAATTCCGATTGCAGGCGCGAGCCGTTGCAATTTTAAGTTGATTGACGGCTCGCAAGTCACCGAGTTTAACGCCAGCGGTCCAACGCTCGATTTGATCGAGTGGCAAACCCTCGAGAGTACACTTTTAAAGCGCGTCCTGCCCAACAGTGTGGTGGTGCTGGCGGGCAGCTTGCCGCGCGGAATTCAGAGCACCGTGTACGCCGATTTGACCCGCAAAATCCAACTTCGCGGCGCGAAAGTGGTAGTCGATGCCGAAGGTTCTGCCCTCGAGTTGGCTTTAAAAGCCGAACCTTGGCTGGTCAAACCCAACCGCATAGAAGCTGAAATGCTGTTGGGCACGAAAATTCAAGACCTCAGCGATGCGGTGGCAGCCGCCAGAAAGATTCAGGCGTTGGGGGCGCAAAACGTGTTGCTGTCCTTGGGCGGCGAAGGTTCGATCATGCTGACCAAATACACCTGCTTTCAAGCCTCGCCGCCCAGGGTTCAAGTCAAAAACACCGTCGGCTGCGGCGACGCGCTGCTGGCGGGAACCATTGTTGGCATCACCCAAAACATGGACTGGACCGAAAGTTTACGCTATGGCACTGCCGTCGCGCTGGCGAGGGCGTTGATGCTTTCGCCCAGCTTTCCAACCGCCGTCGTTGCCAAACGCCGTATCGGCGAAATTCAGATTACCAGCAATGTTTAAGGGAGAAACCATGAACCAGCGCCCCGAAAAAAACGAGTACAACCCTTTTTATGAAACCTACGTTTCCCTCGTGCCAGAAACTGAAATCGTACCCAGCCTCGAGTCACAAATAGAGCAAACTCGAGCCTTGCTGGCTGGCATTTCCGAAGAAAAATCCTTGTATCGTTACGGCGCGGACAAGTGGAGCATCCGTCAAGTGATTGGGCACATGATCGACGGTGAAAGGGTTTTTGCCTTTCGCGCATTTACTTTCTCTCGAGCCGACACCGTACAGCTTGCAGGCTTTGATGAAAACCATTACGTGTCTCAATCGGATTCTGACCAGGTTTCACTGACTGATTTATGCGCCGAATTTGTAGCGTTGCGAACCGCAAATGTGCTGATGTTCAAGCATTTGAAACCTGAAGCCTGGACTGCGGAGGGCATTGCCAGCGACAACCCCATTACCGTGCGGGCGTTGGCTTACATTATGGTCGGTCACGTTAAACATCACAGCAAAATCTTGCAAGAACGTTATTTCTAAAAGGAGCACCATGCCTCGAGCAAATGGAACGTTTCGAGTCAAACTTAACCCTCTAACACTCAACAACGACACAGCCGACTCGAGCCTAGGTCGCTTGGACATTGACAAACAATTTTTTGGTGACCTGAACGCAACCAGTCGCGGCGAAATGCTTTCGGCTGGCACGGCAGTCAAAGGCTCGGCGGGTTATGTTGCGATAGAGCGGGTGAACGGCACACTTCAAGACTGTACGGGCAGTTTTGTGCTGCAACACACTGGCACCATGAACAGGGGTGCGCCAAAACTCGAGATTGGGGTTGTGCCAGATTCTGGAACGGATCAATTGATGGGACTGAGCGGCACAATGATAATCAGCAAAGTAGACGGCGTGCATACTTACGAATTTAATTACGCACTCGAGCAAGCAGAGTCAGTCTAGAATTTCAACACAACCCATCATATTTTGGCAGCCGTAAAGGTTGCCATTTTTTATGCTCAATTTTGACTTGTGACATTGGCACTTTACATTTTGACGCCCAAAAGCACTTTGGTTCAAGCCTCACCAGCGGACAAGAACAGTCCTCCTGACATTCAAAAATGCCTGTGCATAAAGCGCTTTATGCACTGCGCGGAGTTTGAAGCATGTCTGGGTGGGCGTTTCTCTTGGCTGCGCCCGAGCCGAAGGGGTTTGTATGCGCAAAATTATCGCATGGGTTTTATTGCTCGGAATTCTTGGGATTGCAGGATTCACCACAGCGCACCTTTTTCAACCAACACCAATGATCTTGGCAGATGACCCCAAAGTTGGCGGTGGCGGCGGCTAAAACAAAGATGGGTTTGCGGCGCACTTTATGCCGCAAACCCTTACAGCGCTTTTCATATCCGTTGACGCGCTCCGCGCTCTCACTCCTATGAAAACCGTTGTCTGTTGCCACTCCCTTTGGTCGCCAATGTTCGACGCTTCTTGATGCCAAGACGCACCTGACGGGCGGCATCGCTTCGCGTCAAACATTGTGCAAGGTGTTCTACAATACAGCGTGCCATCTTCGGAGACCATTGCTGTTTTTACTGAAAGCCTAAAACAATTGTTAGCCAACAAAAAATGGGATGTGGCACGGCGAACATTTCAACTTGCGTATCAAAAAGCAAAAACCCTCAACCACTTCGTCAGCCTTGCCACATTGTTAAGAAAAGTCCCACTGGATTTGCGTTGCTCGGAAAACTGGTTGGAAATCAGCTTGCAAATCGCTTGCAATGGACGAGAACCCAAACTCATCCTCGAGATGCAAACAAAATTAACGCCCAAGCTGCATCAAGATTATGCCGCCTACATTGCCTGGGCGTATCGCAGGCTCGAGCGCCTGAAAGATGCGCTTCACATTCTGACCAATCTTGACAGCGTTTTTAACCCTGGTCTGGCATGGCGTGTTCACGGCGAATGCCTTGCTGCGTTACAACAAAAGGGTTGGATTGAATCCTATGAAAAAGCCTGTCAATTGCTTTTCGGACGTTCGCTTGGAATTTGTCGCATGGAATACGGCTCGAGTTGCTTCTTGCAAGGCGAACTGATTCAAGCACAAACCCAGTACAACCAAGCTTACGCGCTCTTAAAAAACGACCCGCATTACGCCGCCTGGATCAAATACAACCTTGGACTGGTGACGCTCGAGTTGGGATTACCCGAAGCCGAACAACATTTTTATACCGTTCAAGACCTCAGCAACCGCCAGGATGCCAAAGCGTTTCGCTCGAGAGCCTGGAGCGGCATTGGCGCAGTACGTCGCAGCCAAGGACAGTGGACCAGGGCTACGTTTGCCTATGAACGCGGGTTGCAATACGTCAACCAAGACAATGAAGCCGACGACCGTATTGCCGCCATGTGTGGCTTGGCGCACACCTACAGATGCGCGGGTCAACTGAACAACGCCCTCGAGATTCTGTCGGAAGCGCTTGACCGTGCCGACGAAACCGATAAAATTCGGGTATTGATTGCTGCCGCCTCACTCCAACAAGGTGACATCCAAGAAACTCAAAAGCAATTGGCAAGCCTCGAGAATCAATCACAACACGGGGAAACAAAAATGCGCTTAAGCCTTGTGAACGCCGAACTTGCCCGCATTCAAGGACGCAGCACCCAAGCGCTCGAGTGCTTGCAAAACATTGACCCGAAACGACTTTGTG
>JANMUC010000144.1:0-1755 GCA_031391225.1 Deinococcales bacterium | reverse complement strand
GGGCATGGTCGCTCATCCCCAACCCTTCTTGACCCTGAACGTGCACCTAGCGGGCAGGGTCGCTTCTCCCAACATCAGGAGAAGGGAGCTTAAGTTATTTTTCACGTGTGGCTCGAGACTGCGGGTGATTACCAAAAAGCGCTTGGACGCGCCCAGCAGCTTTTGGCACGTGATCCAATCTCTGAAGACACCCACCGACGCGTCATGCGGCTGCATTACCTTGCGGGAAACCGACCAGCGGCGATACAAGCGTTTGAGCACTGCAAAACGATTCTCGAGACTCAACTTGGCGTTGAACCACTGATTGAAACCCAAAATCTGGCAAAACTGATCTCGAGCGGCGACAGCCTACCTCAAACCACACTGCCGACCCGCATCACTATTCCAGTGCAGGTGTTGCGACCACCCGTTTTGGCAGGACGTGAACGCGAATGGGCGCAACTCGAGCAGGCTTGGGAGGCTGGCTCAGGCGTGATCGTGCGCGGCGAACCAGGCGTTGGGAAAACCCGTTTGATGCTCGATTTTGTTGGCAGCAAAGGCGTATATGTGCTGCTCGAGGGTCGTCCAGGAGACGAAGGTATACCGTATGCAACATTATCACGTGGTCTAAAGCGCTTACTCGAACAACACCTTGATCTGAAGCTCGAAAAAAGGCTGCGCCAAGAACTCTCGAGGATTCTGCCCGAACTCGAGCAAGATGCACCAGCAGCGATTGGGTCTGATGCGGAAAAACTTCGTTTCTTCGAGGCAATCGTAAAATTGTTCGGACAACTCGTTACGCTAAAAGTACAAGCAATTGTCGCCGATGATCTTCAATTTATGGACAGCGCCAGTCTCGAGGTATGGCAGTACATCACAACTCAATTTGCACTGAAGAATAGCGAAAAGGTTTTGTTGCATACGTGTTGTGGTTTCCGCACAGCAGAACTCGAGGCTAACCTTGAAACAAGTTTGTTGCGAGCAACCCAGGATGGCATTGCAACCCTGATTGAAATTAAATCGCTCGAGACGGATGGGTTAGTCTCACTTTTGCATGGTCTAAAACTGCCTGGTGTGACCGAACTTGCCACATCGTTAGAACAGTACACGGGCGGCAACCCAATGTACGTGCTTGAAACCCTGAAAAGCCTGCTCGAGACGGGCGGAGTCGAACGTGGATTGCCACGGCATTTTCCACCGCCTCGCAAAATCCGAATTTTGATTCAGCACCGGCTCGAGCGCCTGAGTTCCGGAGCGTTACGGGTCGCTCAAGTGGCGGCGGTTGCCGAAACAGATTTCACTTTAGAGCTTGCCGCAAAAATTCTTGAAGTAGGCGCTCTCGAATTAACCCAACCACTCCAAGAACTCGAGCGGGCGCAAGTGCTGGTTGGGATGCGGTTCGCACATGATTTGATTTTCGAGGCAACACTTGAGGGCGTACCAACATCTATTCAGAATTTTGTGCATCAAAAAACTGCCGCTTATCTCGAGAACAACACTGCAAACCCCGCAAGTATTGCACGGCATTATCTGAAGGCTGCTCAAGAAGACAAGGCTATCCCATTCTTACTTAAAAGCGCACAGCTTTCGGCAACAAACTTTCAGCTTCGTGAAGCGACTGCCTCTTTTGAACGTGCCGCGACTGCACTAGAACACCAAGGACAGCGCCCCCAAGCCTTTCGAGCTTTGAGCGAAGCCAGAAAACTTCTGGCTAAAGCTGAAGTCAGCGAGCATCTCGAGGAGATGATCCACGGCTGCGCGGTGACGGAGGCCGTC